>CAZGAI010000159.1:0-7809 GCA_964523175.1 uncultured Victivallales bacterium
AATTCTTCTTTAGGAATAAATCCTTCCGCTTTGCATCCGATATCAACTAAAACACCATTATCTCTTTTTTCTGCAATATGGCCTGGTATAATAGCGCCTTCTGTGAAACCTGATGTGCTTTTTTCACACAATAACTGATCCATTGAGGGCATGTTGCTGAGGTCAAGAAAAGAAGGAATTGTTCCTAATTCTTTAACATCCAAAGTTTTGTTTTCTACTGACATTGTTGGGTTTTTTCCGTTAAGTTAATTTGTTTTTGTTAAAATTATTATTTGTAAAATGACTCTCAACCTTCCTGAAAGTCTTTCGATTAGGGCATAGTGTATAAAAACAGCTAAGCCCAGCAGAATTTTTTCCTGAAATAAAGGAAAAAAAATCCTACTAAGGGCCTAACTTATACATATTTTCTAAAAAGGCAAATAAAAACAGAAACTTTCTATTTATTTGCTTCTTCTTCTTCTTTTTGATGTTTTGAAATAATTTCTTTTGCTATATTACTCGGAACCATATCATATCTGGCAAATTCCATTTCAAAAGAACCATTTCCCTGTGTAATACTGCGAAGTTCTGTTGCATAACGTGAAAGTTCAGCTAAGGGCATTTCAGCTTTTACTACCTGTAAACCTTCATCCATATCCATTCCTAGGATTCTGCCGCGTTTTTGATTCAAATCTCCGCTGATATCTCCCATATACTGATCAGGTATTGTAATTCTCATACTTTGGATCGGTTCCAAAAGTATTGGTGTTGATTTTTCCATTGCATTACGAAAAGCTGTTCTTGCTGCAATTTTAAATGCCATTTCGGAAGAGTCTACATCATGGTGTTTGCCGTCATAAACAGTTACAGTAATATTCTCAACATTACATCCGGCCATCGGTCCATCTACCATAGCTTCGACTACACCTTTTTCTACTGCCGGTATATAGTTTTTAGGAATACGACCTCCAACAACTGCGTTTTTAAATTCATAACCTTCAGCATTTGGCTCTACTCTCAGGTGCACCTCGGCAAACTGACCATGCCCCCCTGTCTGTTTTTTATGTCGGTAATGTGCATCACCGCTGGAAGTGATAGTTTCTCTGTAGGGAATTTTAGGAGTACTTGTGTTTACTTCAACCTTGCTGTCTTCTTTTAATTTTTTAATAACCAGTCCCAGATGCTGATCGCCCATCCCGGATAAAAGTATTTCATGGGTTTCTGGATGACGTTCGAGTTTTACTGTAGGATCACTACCTGCTATCCTATTTAAGCCCTGTCCTATTTTATCTTCCTCACCGCTTTTTACCGCTGTGATTGCATGAGACATTATTGGTGCTGGGAATACCATTGGTGGCAGCTGCGGTGCTGTATTGACTGATGCGATGGTGTCGTCCAGTACTGTAGTTTTAAGTTTAACCATTGCGCAGGTCATGCCGGGAACTGCTTCTGCAGCTTTCTCCTGGTTTTTACCGTTTAATACAAGTATAGATCCAAAACGTTCTTTTGATCCTTTTGTTATATTGTATACTTCAGTATCAGCCTTGAATGTACCAGTATAAACATGGAAGAAAGCCAGTTGTCCAAGGAAAGGGTCATTTATTGACTTAAATACTTTTGCTATTGCCGTCCCGTCTTCTTTTACAGGTATATCGTTTCCATCTATATCTTTGAAGCTTTCTTTAGCAAGTGGATTAGGAAAAAGATTAATGATGCCGTTCATTAATTCATCCACTCCCAGGTCTTTTTCAACACTGCCGGCAAAAACAGGAACTAAAGTGCCGTTTAAAATAGCATTTTTAAGTCCACTGGAAATTTCTTCTTCAGAAAGCTTTTCACCGTCAAGATAACGCATCATTAACTCTTCATCTGATTCTGCTACTGTATCCATAATCAGCTCACGGTATTCTTCAGCTTCAGGAGGAATATTTTCATCTTTAAGTATATGAACTATTTTTTCGAAACTATCACCCTGTCCGACCGGGAAAGTTATTGGAATACAGACAGTTTTTCCATAGTTTTCCTGAAGTTGAGTAAGAATTTTATTGAAATCAGCCATATCTCTATCCATACCGTTGATAAAGAATGCTCTCGGAATATTATTGCTTTTTGCTATTTTCCAACCTCTGGTGCTTCCGATGAGGAGTCCATCAGCAGCATCAATAGATATCAGTGCTGCGTCAGAATTAAGTAATGCTGCGATTGGTTCAGCAATAAATTCACCATAACCTGGAGTATCAATAAAAAAGAAATTATTCTTTTTCCATTCACAGTTCAATATTCCTGAATATATACTGCTTTGTTTGGCTTGTTCTTCCAGAGTATAGTCTGAAATACTGGTTTTGTCGGTAGTTTTACCAAGGCGATTTACAGCTCCGGCTTTAAATAGCATTAAATCACAGAGTGATGTTTTACCTGAACCACTATGTCCAACAACAGAAAAATTACGTACTTCTGAAGCAGAAAATTTCATAATATTTATGTCTCCAATTTTCTTAAGAAATTATTAAGTTTATTAATATATGTAAAAATTAAATATTTCGATAAATATCAAATGGCAATTGTGATAATTATAGTTGCAGTTTATTAAATTTTCAAAACATATGAGAATATATTATTGTTTTTTTTTATACAGCTAAAACAAATCCTCAGGTTTCAAGTCTTTAAACTTAGGATTAGCTAAATCTCTATTGGAAAGTATCGTATTGGGGACTGGCCATTTAATGTTTACAGTTTTATCATTCCAGATGAATCCACGCTCATCTTTTGGCGAATAATAGGTGTCACATTTGTATAAAAACTCCGCGTAATCACTTATTACGCAAAATCCATGAGCAAATCCGGCAGGAATGAACACTTGTTTTTTGTTTTCAGCAGATAGGTGAAACCCTGCCCATTGCCCGAATGTAGGTGACTCTTTGCGAATGTCTACGGCTACATCATAAACTTCACCTACACAGACGCGGACAAGTTTTGACTGTGCATTGGGGGGGAGTTGCCAGTGCATACCGCGAAGGGTACCTTTTGTTGATGCGGAGTGATTATCCTGTACAAGCTCAATACCTATTCCAATATCGGAGTATTTTTTTCTATTGTAGCTTTCGGAAAAGAATCCTCGGCTGTCATTGAATACATCCGGCTCTATGATAATAACGCCCTCAAGGTTACACCTGCTTGTTTTCATGGTTTACTCCTATGAAATTAATAAAAATTATGATAAAAAATATAGATAAACTTTGATTATTCAATATCGACTTTACATTACAGTGTATAAATAGCAAATTACATAATACAAAATATCCGTTTTCGCATAGAATTTGAGCAGGACATGCTAAAAATTTTATCTTTTTTTGAACATATTTGTATTTTGATTTGTCTTTTTTGTAGTTCGTTAGGCCGTAAACTGATACTTTCTTTTTAATTTTTTAGGTGTTTAATGAAAAAAAATATTCTTTATCTTTCTTTTTTTACTGCTCTTTTTTTCTTTTCATGTACTCTGGAAGCCAGAGTATATACCGGCCTTGAAGTTTTTCTAGCTAAATATCAGAATCTTGTTAAAGGTAAACGTGTTGGTCTGATTACGAACCAGACAGGACGTGACGCCAAAGGACGTTCCAGTATTGATCTGCTTTATAATTCACCAAAGGTGAACTTAGTCGCTCTTTTTGCTCCAGAACACGGTATTAGGGGGATAATTAAAGCCGGAGAACATGTTGATGGCGGACGTGATAAGAAAACAGGGTTGCCGATATATTCTTTGTATGGCGGAACAGACCATAAACCACCGAAGTCTGCGCTGAATAAAATAGATGTTCTGATTTATGACATTCAGGATGTTGGTGCGCGTCCTTATACTTATATATGGCATATGGCCGAATGTTTGAAGTCTGCAGCCGAAAATAGAAAAACTATGATTGTGTTTGACAGACCTAATCCCGGTTTTGCAAATGTGATTGACGGACCCGTTAACAAAAAGAAATATATCTCTTTTATAGGACTGTATCAGGTGCCGTATGTATATGGCATGACTGTTGGTGAATTGGCTCATTATCTCAATATTGAGGAAAAAATTAAGGCTAAGTTATATATTGTTCCAATGCTTAATTACAGAAGAGGAATGTCATGGAAACAGACAGGCTTACCCTGGGTTGCTCCTTCTCCCAATATTCCTTCTCCTCAATCAGCCTACTGCTTTGCTACAACCGGTGCTATTGGAGAGTTAAACCTAGTAACTATCGGCTGTGGTACTAGTGCAGCCTTCAGGGTAATTTCTGCGCCCTGGCTGAAACCTAAATATACAGCGGCAGCTCTCAATAATTACAAATTGACAGGAGTTAAGTTTCTACCTGCAAGGTTTAAAGGTACTAATGCTGTTCTGATAAATGTAACTAATCCTGCCAAATATAAGCCGTTTACTGCGGCTATTGCAATATTATGCCATATAAGAAATATTTATCCGGAGAAATTTATTGCTGTTTTAAAAAGTCGTAAGCATATTAAAGCATTTAATAAAGCTGTCGGAACCGGGAAAATAATTAAATATCTTAGTAATGGCAATACACCTGAACAAATTGTAAGTTCATGGAACAGTGATCTTAGAAAGTTTAATGCTAAACGAAAGAAATATTTAATATATAAGTAGGGGCGAAAAATCTTTTGCCACTACGGCAACCGCATTCACCGTCAAAAACCGTTGGCAATATTATTGGTGCGTTCAAATCATTGATAACAAACAAATTTGGAAAAATAAATCTAAAATAATAATAAGGGTTTTAATATGAAGAGAGATTTGATAAGTGATGTTCTGAAAAAAACAGATTTTGATATTTCAGTTACAGTTGCAGGTTGGGTACGAACCAGACGTGATTCTAAAGGAGGTTTTTCCTTTATTGAGCTGAATGATGGATCATGTTTTGGAAACCTGCAGATAATAGCTGATGCTGTACTTGATAACTATAAAAATGAGATAACAAAACTTTTTCCGGGTAGTTCTATTTCTGCGACAGGAAAACTTGTAAAATCTCAGGGTTCCGGTCAAGCTGTTGAGATGAAAGCGGAATCGGTTAAAGTTCTCGGTTTTTGTCAACCTGAAAAATATCCGCTTCAAAAACAGAGAGTCTCTTTTGAGCGTTTGCGTGAAATTGCCCACTTACGGCCTAGGACGAACTCTTTTGGTGCAGTAGCCAGAATAAGAAATAACCTTGCTTATGCAACGCACAAATTTTATCAGGAAAGAAACTTTTATTACCTACATTCTCCAATAGTTACCTGCAGCGACTGCGAAGGGGCAGGGGAGATGTTTCAGGTTACTACCCTTGATCTTGATAAACTGCCTAAAAAAGATAACGGGAAAACAGATTTTTCTCAGGATTTCTTTGCGCGCCCGGCAAGTTTGACTGTCAGTGGACAGTTGAACGCTGAAACCTATGCATGTGCACTTGGGAATGTATATACGTTCGGGCCTACATTCAGGGCTGAAAACTCAAATACCAGAAGACATCTTTCTGAATTCTGGATGATTGAACCTGAAATGGCTTTTGCCGACCTTGATGATGATGCTACTCTAGCGGAAGATTATATTCGTTATCTGATGAAAAGTGTCTTAGATAACTGTGAAGACGACCTTAGTTTTTTTGATCAGAGAATTCAGAAAGGACTGATTGCAAACTTAAAAAACATTGCAGATAGTTCTTTTGAAAGAATTACATATACCGAAGCTATTAAAATATTGGAAAAATCAGATGCAAAGTTTGAGTATCCGGTAAGCTGGGGAGTGGATATGCAGTCCGAACATGAACGCTATCTTACTGAAAAACATTTTAAAAACCCTGTTATTGTTACTGATTATCCTAAGGATATCAAAGCGTTTTATATGCGTATGAATGATGACGGAAAGACTGTTGCCGCAATGGATGTTCTTGTGCCGGGTGTAGGAGAAATTATTGGAGGTAGCCAGAGAGAAGAACGTCTGGATATACTAGTCGATAGTATAAAAAGCGTTGGCCAGAACCCTGAAGATTACTGGTGGTATCTTGATTTGCGCAGGTTCGGTACAGTTCCTCATGCCGGGTTCGGGCTGGGATTCGAAAGAATGGTACAGTTTTGTACCGGTATGCAGAATATTCGCGACGTAATACCGTTTCCGCGCACACCAAGAAATGCTGAATTCTAAGTTTAAAATGTTTTTTAATGAAAAATAAGACTTATAAGGTCATATAAGCCCTATAGGTCTTATAAAAAGATCTACATCTTCTGTGGTGAATGTTCTTCCTTTATATTATTACAATATATGATCTCTTAAGTAGTCCATGAGTGCATCTTCTGATAAGCGCAGTTTACTTGATTTAGTGCAGCCAATTCTTGAGCAGAATGAAATCCCAAAATTTCTATCTAGATGGTCGTCAAGATAAAAAACATATATGTGCGCACCGCATTCACAGTTAATAAGTACTTCTAGCTCAGTATGACATGTTGAGCAGTAGGCTTTAATTATTTCTCCATCTTTGAAAACCTCACCCGTGAGGGTTATTATTTGGTGTTCTTCAAGTATTGGAGTTACGACTATTTCTGTATCTTTTTTATTCTCTGTATCTGTTAGAAAGAGTTTTACGCCTTTACGGCCGTTAATTCTAATTTTGCTCATTAGGCTGTGCCCTTTAGAGCAATAAGCTTCTTTTACTACGATACGGTCTCCATCAGAATCTAATTTAGAATCTGAAAGTTTCAGTTTATCTAAGATTGGAATATGAAGCTTACCATCCGGATCAAACATATGGCCCATAGCTATTCTCCTGTTTTCTTGATATTGTTCATCTATATAAGTATAATTATTCAACACTATATATAAAAATACACTGTATATCCAACTATTTCTATTATTTTTTTTAAAACCGTTATGTTATTTATTTCCTGCAGGGATATTATAGGCGGAACTCATATATCAGGGTAGAGCCCCGGTGAATATCTGATTATATGCACTGATTAGGTTATTTAAATCAAATCTTTAAGTGCTATAAATAAGATGATTAACAAATAAAAATACAATTTTAGTTTAAAGAGCTAATTTTTTATAATATCCTAAATATAAGGTGATTAACATACAACTACCCCGTTAAAAAAAGACCCTGTTAAAACTAAACAAATGTCAAATACGAGACCCCCAATGGCATAAGAGTTCGGGAAAATTATCTTTTTTTGCTTTTTTTGAGGATTTCTTCCTATAATTGGGGTTTTGGAACTGCTACAACTGCACCCGGGTTGACTCCTGTTGACGAAATTCAGCATTTTTAGACTTATTTTTTCTATATTTCTTAGAACTTGCCCTATGACTGGCTTTTCTGCATTCATCACGACTGCAGTATTTCTGGTTGTGGCGGTTGTAATTGTCAGGATAAAAATAATTCCCGCAGTTTTTGCATCTTATCTTCCGGCTTTTTATTAAAAATTCCTAAAAAGTATATTAAAGAAAATAAGAAGATAGTTTTATTTGAATATTTATGGAAGAAAAGGAAGAAAATTTCTACAAGTTAAATGCTGGAAGAAAATACGAAGAAGAATACAAAAGAAAATCAGGAATCCTTTTTTGCAGAATATTAAGCGTTACAAAATACCACTGTCATTAAGGATAATTATGTCGTGGAGACAATTAGGGTGAAAATATAAAAATTTTAACTTTATAACCCTTAGTGCCATTCAGAATTGACACTCTACGAATCTTACATGTTTAGTAATGCTACGTAACTTGTAGTATTACTAAATTATTACGAAGTAATATGCTGCTTAAGCATTAATGTTATTGAAAAACTTCTTAACATCTTTAAATTTATATAG
>CAZGAI010000160.1:0-7746 GCA_964523175.1 uncultured Victivallales bacterium
AGTTTTTGCAAGAATATTTGGTTGATGTTTTAGATGAAAGACTTTATTCTTGATGTGGAAGCATAGAATAAATTAAGGTTATTTATATGCATAAAAGTTGCGAATGTGGGCTCTTTTAATAATAGCATTAGCTGTTGGACTTGTTTTGTAGGAAAATAATGATATATTTTCCTACAAAATAAGGATTATTGTAATTATGCAAAGCATACAAAATAAGATACTTAGTATTATATATGGTCACGGTAGGGCTTGGTCTTTTTCTCAAAAAGATTTTTTAAGGGTCGGAAGTCTGAAAGCAATAGAGATTGCCTTATCTAGACTAATGAATAATGGTAAAATTCGTCGAGTAATTAGAGGTATTTACGATTATCCTAAATACAGTGAATTATTAAAACAGCAATTAAGCCCTGATTTTGATCAGGTTTCTCATGCAATAGCTCGTAAAAATAGTTGGAGAATTCATGCATGTGGTGAAGCTGCTTTAAATTTACTTGGTTTGTCCAGTCAAGTTCCAGGTACTGTCATTTACTTGAGTGATGGGCCACAAAAAACAATTAATATTGGTAATCTTAATATTGAGTTTAAAAAGGCTTCGCTAAAAGAGATGCAGATAAAATATACATTTACATCATTAACAGTACAGGCATTAAAAGCATTGGGTAACGAAAATATTGATGGTGAAGTTATTAATAAAATTAGAAAAAATTGGACACCTGATCAGCGACTAAAAATGACCAAAGACGCTCAATATGTTACAGGTTGGATATATGAATACATCAGGCAAATCTGTTCAGAGGATATAAATGAATAAAATAGCAAATTTGAATAAAAATCAGCGCAAAGAGCTTTTTATGGAAACTGCAGTAAAGAAGGGTATAAACCCTGCAGTTATTGAAAAAGATTTTTGGGTATGCTGGACATTAAAACATTTATTTTCAATTGATGAAATTAAATCAAAAATAGTTTTTAAAGGTGGTACATCGTTATCAAAAGTTTTTGGTGTAATTGAACGTTTTTCGGAGGATATTGATTTAATTTTAGACTGGAAATTACTTGGGTATGGAGAAGGAGGCAAAGATCCTTATCATAAGTATTCATCCAATACACAGCAGGATCGATTTAATAAAAGGTTGAACATAGTAGCATCTGAGTATATCAATAATATCCTCTATCCCCTTTTGCAGAAGTTAATAGACTATTGTCCTAATGTGAATGTAAATATAGATTCAAAAGATCCACATTGTGTTAATATTACTTATCCTGCGGCATTTAATGAAACTTATATTAGGCCACATGTAATTCTTGAGATTGGACCATTAGCAGCTTGGATTCCTTCAAAGAAATATATAATAAGGTCATATGCAGCAGAAATATTTCCACAAGTATTTATAAATCCGGAATGTGATGTAGTTGCTATAAAAGCTGAACGTACCTTTTGGGAAAAAGCAACGATTTTACATCAGGAAGCACACAGAAGTGGATTTGTCGCATCTCGCTATTCACGACATTATTACGACCTGTATCAGTTAAGTAAAAGTAAGATCAAACAAAGAGCATTTGACAATATAAAACTTTTAGATGATGTTCGTGAATTTAAAAAACGTTTTTATCTTTCTTCCTGGGCTAACTATGAAGATGCAAAACCTGGAAGTTTCAAATTAATGCCTACATCAATAAATATTCCAGAATTAAAAAAAGATTATAAGTCTATGCAGGTTATGATATTTGGTGATAAACCTTCATTTGATGATATACTGGATGCACTTCAAAATTTAGAAAATGAAATTAATTCCATCTGTTGATTTTAGCAATAAAAGACCAAAGTATTATTCAGTTTTTGCTAGGATTTTTGGGTAAAATAAATTAACTATTATTTATAATACAGCTGATGGCAGTGCTTCTTTACCTCTCTATGTCAAAAACCGCATGGTATGGATGAATCAAAACCAAATTGCGGAATTTTTTGCCACCTCTTTGGCAAATGTTAGCATGCATATATCTAACATATTTAAACAACGGGAGTTGAAGATTTATTCAGTTGTTAAGGATTACTTAACAACTGCTACTGATGGCAAAGAATACAATGTAAACTTCTATTCCCTTGAAATGATTTTGGCAATAGAATTTAGGGTTCGCAGTAAGCGTGGGACACAATTCAGGGTTTGGGGCAAAGATTGACAGACTTAGAAATAGCCTTTCAAGGTTTAGTAGAGTAAAAATCAATAAACTCAAAATAAGAAAACTCATAAGATTAAAAGGGAGAAAACATATTAAAAGAAGAAATTTAAAAATAAACAAAAGAGGTATTAAAATTTAGTGAAGAGTTAGGTTTAAATTTAACTATATTATAAAGGTACTGTAATGGCAAATGATAGATTTTGGTTACTCGTAAACTCTGAGATTTGTTGTTATCTACTTTAATACATAGTGAAATTGAGGTATATAAATGTTATAATATAATTATATATATATAATATTTTAAATTTACCACTAATTTAGAGAAAATTATGGCTACAGCGGAACAATTAAAATCATTAATTAGGGCACATTTCAGTGATGATACAGAGCGCTTTTATTCTTTAGTTTTACAGGTTGCTGCACATGAAGCCAGGCAAGGGCATACTGCTGCTGCTCATGATATAAAGGATATTGCAGATAAAGAAAGGAAAAGAAATTTCAAATCATTAATTAAATTTCCTCAAGAGCTTAGCGGGCTTGTTCTAAAAGAAGAATCAGACGTACCTTTATCGTCAATGGTGATATCTAAAGAGCTTGAGAATAGAATACTTAGAATAATAAGTGAATACAGAAATCAAAACAAACTAAAAGCGCATGGTTTAAATCATAGAAGAAAAATTTTGTTAATTGGACCTCCTGGAGTGGGTAAAACAATGACAGCCAAAGTTCTTGCCAATAAACTTAAACTTCCTTTATTTACCGTACAGGTTGATAGGTTAGTTACAAAATTTATGGGCGAAACAAGCGCCAAACTCAGGCAAATTTTCGATTTAATTCAAAAAGAACACGGGATTTATTTATTTGACGAATTTGATGCTATTGGTGGCAAAAGGTCACAAGATAATGATGTTGGAGAAATGCGACGTGTATTAAATTCATTTCTGCAGTTTATAGAACAGGATACATCAGACAGTCTTATTATTGGAGCATCAAATAATCCTGATTTGCTTGATTATGCATTATACCGACGTTTTGATGATATTTTGTACTATTCAAATCCACAACCAAATTCCCGAAAGAATTTACTAAAGAATTTACTTGGAACATTTCTCGGAACAAAAATAGCATGGACCAAAGTTTTGAGTGAAAGCGAAGGCTTGTCTCATGCAGATTTAACTAATGCCTGTCGAGACTCAATTAAAGAAGTAATTTTATCTGATATTAAAAAAGTGAATACAGATCTACTTTTAAAAAATATCCTTGAAAAAAATAATACTCACAGGAATTAATGTTAGAGCTATAGGGAAACTTAAATGGCAGTAAATAAATACTCACATCTTGTTGTTTCAGATGAATATGTAAGTCGTGTAGGGTATACCAGTACATCAAGTGGAGCAAGAGGAAGAAGAATGCCAGCGAGAGATGTACAGTCTCATAGTCAATACTTAAAAGATCGGTTAGAAGCTTCGTGGATAGAAACAGAAAATCAGTATTCAGCATATCATATCGATAGAAATGGAATATATCTTGAATTCAAGAGTTATCCTGGAGTTGAGCTACTTATTAAAAGCTTGGAGGATATGAGAAGCAGGAAAATTAGATTGCTTAATGTAAGAAAAGTAGACGAGCAGATTGAAGATGAAGAAACAGGAGAGGCAATAACTGAAAAAGTAATATATGCGACTGTGTATATAGCAAAAAGCAAAAAGGGATACTTTTTAAAAAAAATTGAGGAATATGCTACAAAGACTAGAACTAATAAAAAAGGAGAAGTGAACCCCTATAATGCCCCTTTAATTAATAGTATTGCTGAAATAAAAGAAGCAATTTATGTTGATTCGTTCTGGCTGGATGATAAAAAAATAATCCCAAAAGATGAAAAAGACTGGTGTGAAGTTTGGCTAAGCAGTGATGATGTAGAGAAAATTAACGATTTTGAACAGCTATTAAATAGTCGGCAAATACACCACAAAGATGGTTGTTTAATTTTTCCTGAACGTTCTGTTAAAGTTATTTATGCAAATAAAAATGATTTAGAATATATTGCAATGTCCTCTGATAATATCGCGGAATACAGAGCAGCTAAAACTCCTGCTTCTTTCTGGGTTGAGTTACCTAATAGAGATCAGAATGATTGGGTCGAAGATTTATTGGATAGATTAAAAATAAATATAAAAAATACCTCGATATGCATCTTAGATTCAGGAATTAATAACGGACATCCATTGTTAAAACCTATTTGCAAAGATGAAGATTGTTTGGCTGTGATTAGCGAATGGGGAACTTACGATCATGAAAAACATGGTCATGGCACTTCAATGGCAGGAATCGCTGCCTTTGGTGATTTATCAGAAAAACTTGAAAATTCAGGTATAATTGAAGTTAATCATTGTATAGAATCTGTAAAAATTATACCTAAACCGCCAAATAAAAATCCAAAAGAGTTATGGGGCAAAAGAACTGCTGAAGGAATCAGTCTTGCAGAAATTCAAAATCCTCAGCGGAAAAGAATAATATGTATGGCTGTTACAGCCAATGAAGACATTGACCGTGGAAGGCCAAGTTCATGGTCTGGAGAGATTGATAAATTATCTTCAGGTGTTGATGACAATTTTAAAAGATTAATCATAATTAGCGCAGGCAATATACAACATAATGATTTTTTTAAAGAATATACTTCTGCTCAAGAAGTATCTTCAGTTCAAGATCCTGCTCAAGCCTGGAATTGCATTACAGTTGGAGCTTATACATCTTTAGATAAAATAAAAGACCCAACATATGCTGAATATACTCCTTTAGCCCCCAAAAATGGTCTTTCCCCATTTACGACGACTTCTAGCTTATGGCATGATAAACACTGGCCAATAAAACCTGAAATTGTTATGGAAGGTGGAAATATTGGAGTTAAGGCAGATGGATCTTATACTGAAATTGAAGATTTATCTCTGTTGACTACAAACAAAGATTTTTTAAACAAAGGACATTTTACATTTTTCAATATGACTAGCGCTGCCACTGCTCAAGCTGCTTGGTTTGCAGCAAAAATACAGGCAGAATATCCAAATTTTTGGCCTGAAACTATAAGAGCATTGATGGTCCATTCTGCAGAATGGACTGAAAAGCTAAAAGAACAGTTTTTGACTAATGATAATAAAACAGAATATAAAAAGCTTTTGCGTATTTGTGGTTATGGTGTTCCCAATATTGATAAAGCACTTTATAGTGCATCTAATTCTTTAACATTAATATCTGAAAAAGAGATTCAACCTTTTTTCAAAAAAGATGGCAAATATAAAACAAAAGACATGCATCTATATGAATTACCTTGGCCAAAGAATGTTTTAAGAGAACTACCGCCTGAAACTAAGGTAAGCATGAGAGTAACTTTATCTTATTTTATAGAACCCGGGCCCGGAGAAATTGGATATGAAGATAAATATAGATACTCATCATTTGGTTTGAAATTTGATATAAACTCTCCGACTGAAAGCAAAGACCAGTTTATTAGGCGTATTAATAAAGAGGTATGGGGTGAAAATAATGGACATCCAGGAACAGTAAGTGCATCTGATCATTGGATCATAGGTCAAGCTCGTGACAAAGGTTCAATACACTCAGATATTTGGAAAGGAACAGCTGCTGAATTAGCAGATTCAAATATTATAGCGATATTTCCAAGAATAGGCTGGTGGAGAGAAAGGCATCATTTGAATATGTATAATAAAAAAACAAGATATTCTTTAATTGTTACAATCAGTACACCTGAAGAAAGTATTGATATTTATACACCAGTTGCAACAAAAATTAAAATAGATATTCCTATAGAAATATAGAATTGATCAAGAAAATTAATCTTTAATTCAAGTTTCAGCAAAATAAACTTCATAGAACTTTTTATCTTCTTTCTGTATGGAATCGAAACTATTTTTTTATTAAAAATCTATACCTATTTGATTTCTCTATAATTGTTTTCTGCCTTCAATAATCCTCTGATTAATTTTTGTATTTCGGTTTTCTTCCCGCTTGAGTCTGCTTCGTCGGCAGATTTTACCTCAATTTTATTAAAATTTCCAATTTTTCTACAAAAAATAATAAATTTAAATACCAGTCGAAGGCAAAAGGTTTGATTCTCACTAAATCTTCAAAAAATTGCCTTACTCACTAAATCCTCTGTGCTTCTCCCGATGGGGCGAAAAACCGAAACAAAAAATAAAACGGAGGATTTAAAATGAAGACTTTAATCGAAAACAACAAAAGAGAAAACAACCCGGTACAGGATTCTTTTGAATTTAATAACAATTACGGTCAGGTATCGGTACAGAAATTTTATGTAAAAGAAAAAGTAAAAAGTTCTAATCAGCTTTCATCTCCGGAAGCAGTATATAATGAAATGAAAGAATTAGCTCTTGCCGATCAGGAATCTCTCTGGGTAATATACGTTAATACAAAAAATATGATATTAGGAAAAGATATGGTTTCTTTAGGAGGTATTGATTCAGCCAGTGTAGATATGAGAATACTTTTTAGAAGAATACTTCTTAACAACGCAACCTTCGTTCTTTATAGTACATAATCACCCTTCAAACTTTGTAGAACCTTCAAATGCAGATAAGAATTTAACTAAAACAATAAAAGAAGCTTCTGAGGTATTACAGTTAAGGTTATTAGATCACATTATAGTAGCAGAAAATGAATATTACTCTTTCAATAGAAAAGGGCTTTTATAGCCCCTCAATTTTACAAGTATACCTTAACATCTAAGGTATTGTTTATACGCTAATTTGCTGTATAATAATACTATACATTTATGATGAAATTTTCTTTCGTTTTATTATCATTTTATAAGGTAGAAAAATGCAACTTAATTTGCTCAAACCTAGAAAATCTTTAAATAAAGCATTTCTTAAATTAAAACCAACTAGAATTCAAATTGATAGCTTTAAAGCAAACCTTGAAGTACTGATATCTCAAACAAACGAAAAAGAGTCAGAAGAGTTCCATAAAAACCTACTTTCCCATTTCCTGAAAAAAACATATTACGATCCAGACTACTTTATTAATACCAAAGAACGTAATGATCTTGTTATTCATAACGGGAAAACAGCAAATACCACTGTTGCTGTAATCATAGAGACCAAGAAACCAACCAATAAAGCTGAAATGCTCCGAGAAGATAATATTAATTCTAAGGCTTTTCACGAACTTATATTGTATTATCTGAGAGAGAGAATTAATCATAACAATCTTGAAATTAAGCATATAATTGCCACTAATATTTACGAATGGTTCATTTTTGACGCTTCATTATTTGAAAAACTATTTGCTCAAAACAAAGAATTAGTGAAAAAATTTAATGATTTTGAAAATCATAGACTTTCTGGGAGTAAAACAGATTTCTTCTACAAAAACATTGCAGAAACCTTCGTTCAAAATATTGAGTCTGAAATATCTTTCACATATTTTGATATTAGGAATTACCATAAAACTGAAGATTCAAAACTAATAGCTTTATTTAAAATACTATCTCCAGAGCACTTACTTAAATTACCATTCTTAAATGATAGTAAT
>CAZGAI010000161.1:0-7721 GCA_964523175.1 uncultured Victivallales bacterium
CTTATCTTCTGTTTCCTGAATATATCTGCAGTAAGAAAAACTGATTTTCTTACTGCGTCAGCAGTGGATATTCTTTAGTATCAAACCATTTTACATGACCAAGTATTTTCCACAGTTCCATCCCAGGGCGACCTGTTGTTTTAGATATTTTTTTGGGAATTGTCTTTTCCAGTTCCTTGAAAACTTTTGATCTAATTTCGGTATTGCAGTATACTGACTGAAGCCCCATTAAAAGTTTAGGAATTTCATCTCTGGACTTTAAATCAAACTTAATATTGGATATATCAACTTCACCTATTTTTATCTGATCATCAATAATTTTTCTCAAACCTAACCTCCGAAGATTTCAAATATTGCCAATTTAGACCGTATTACAGTATTAAAATGATTTTTAAAGTACTTTTTTGCACTTTTTTAAATGCATTTTTACTTTATAAGCTATTGGTAATGTTTTTTTTCCATCTTTTCGGTCAGGGACTAACTAAGAAAAACTGGGAGAAGGTTGTATTTGATAAAGACGGCTCCATCAAAAAAAAACCGATTTATTTATATTGAGGCATAAAATTGCACATAAAAATGAAGTGCAAAATTTGAGTAATTAATTTACTAATGGTTTAAATGCCATTCTATTGTTTTTTTTATTGCATCTTCCAGTCCAACGACACAACTTAGGTCAAGCTCTTTTTTAGCTTTTAGAGTAGATGGGACATATAATTCTGAAGCTCCCGGCACCGGTTTACCCAATATCTTCAGTTCTAGCTTGCTACCAAAGCATTTATTTACTAGATTTCCCAGCTCAGCAATTGAAATAGCTTCTTCAGATCCAACATTATACGCTTCACCATTTTTTCCTTCAAATAATATTTTCAGTAACCAGACTACAAGGTCAAATGAATACATATATGAGCGACAGGACTTACCATCACTTTTTATAATTATTGGTTCTTTTTTTAAACCATTTAGGATAAAATTCCCAATCGTAAAATGTCTATTCAATGGTAAATACGGCCCTACAAATGCGAAGCATCTGGCTATTGAAGTTGAAATATCAGAATTCAAACAAAGCTTTTCTGCTGCTAATTTTCCTTGCCCATAAGGTGTTGTCGGGTTGCATATAAAATCTTCCGATATATGCGATAAGGCTGATGGCTGGCAACCATAAACTCCTCCTGAACTAATAAAAACCAGCTTTGTTCTCATACTGTTCTTATTGACTTCATCCAGTAAATGTTTGGTTCCGTCTACAATTACTGAGTACATTCCTTTTGTTTTATAATTGGCTTCAGTTGCTCCATGAATTACATAATCACAATGAAATTTAGCTGGTAACGAAAAATCTCTAATATCTCCTTTAATAAAAGTAATATAAGAATGCTTAGCTAAATAGGGATGTTCCATGATAAATTGATCTGGATTTCGTGATAAAGCATATATTTTTAGATTTAAACAATACTTATTATTCAAGTTAATCAAAGTTTCTAATATGCATTTCCCAAAAAAACCAGTTGCTCCAGTGATAAAAAAAGTTTTATTTCTTAGCTTTTTTTTTACTTTAAGCAAGGAAGGCAATTGTAAGTCAAAAGCATTATTTATTGTTTTATTCATAATTGTTATAAAGTTTTATTATACCAAGAAAGTGTTTTTCTTATTGCTGCATCTGTTGGTGTAAATATTTTTAAGCCAAGAGATTTAGTTGCTAGGGTTACATCTGGTACAAATCTTGATAATGATAGGTTATTCCCTGTAATATTCTCAATATTTATTTTATTTGGATATTGCTCACATATTTTCTCTGCAAAATCCCTAAGAGTTATTCCTTTGGGGTTACCTATGTTGTAAGGCACACCCTGTTTCCCATCGGCAAGTATTTTAAGAAACCAATATGCCATATCTGAAGCATACATATATCCCCTAACTGAGTTTTGGTTGCCGGTTATTCTAATAGGTCCACCTAGCAGGCTATCCCTTAAAAAATTTGTGTGAGCCCACGGTTTATTGATATGTTGATATGGTCCCAAAAAAGTAAAAGGTCTTGCATTAATGATTGGCAGTTTGTATTGATTCCTATATGCGGTAGAAAGCATTTCTGCAAATCTTTTAGCTTCTGGATAAATTGAAAAAATTGAACTGCAATTAGAAGAGCCTTGATATGATTCAGGGATATGGATGAGGTCATATGGCTGTTGTCCATAGATTAAACCTGAGCTGATATTAAGAATTTTTTTGATATTTGGTAAGCTGGAAGCTAATGAAAGTATATTATTTGTACCTCTGGATATTATATCCATAACTGTGATTGGGTCAGATGAATGCTGCCTATTATCAGGGTTAGCAGCCGCATGAATAATATAAGTTATATCTGAAGGAAGCTCTGTCAAATACCGAATATCTTTTTTTATAAAAGCTATATGTTTTTTCCCTGAAAGATGCTTTTTATCTTTTTTAAATTCAGAAATATTTCTTGCCAAGAGTATTACTTCAGTATTAAAATTATACTCTTCATTAAGATAGCATATCATTTCTAAAAGCCAGGTACCAACAAAACCTGTTCCACCCGAAATAAATATTTTTTCATTTTTAAGCTTATTTAGATTGATGTATTCAGTATCTAATATTTCTATACAGTCATTAAGAATTAAATTTTTAACAGATGATATCATTTTGTACTTCCTTTACTTGCTAACAGCATTGCTACTTCAACAATTAAGTCTTCCTGTCCACCAACTACTTTTCTCTTCCCAAGTTCGAAAAATACATCTCTGGGATCTACATTATACTCTTTTGAAATTCTTATAACATGCTTTTTAAAAGCTGAGAAAACTCCAGCAAGCCCACTAACAATACTTGAAGAATCAATGGTAGGTTTGTATTTCTTCATAAGCTCATGTTCAGCATAATCACTGGCATCTAAGATTTTATATAGATCAATACCTGTTTGATATCCAAGTTTCTCAAATACAGCAACAATTAGTTCTATAGGAGTATTGCCTGCACCTGCTCCAAAACCTCTTGCTGTAGCATCTATTATAGTAGCACCTGCTTTTACCGCAGCAATTGAATTTGCTACTCCTAATGATAGATTATTATGTGCATGAAACCCAACAGGAATTATTAGGTTTTCAGCAAGTAATTGTATAATTTCTTTTACATCATCTGGAAGTAAAGCACCTGCTGAATCCATAAGTATTACAGCTTGAGCGCCATAAGATGCCATTTTTCTAGCTTCTTCCAGTAAAATATCTTTTGGTGCCATATGAGATAACATTAAGGCTCCATGTGCTATTTTACCGTTTTCTCTAGCGAAACTGATATGCCTTTCAGTGATATCTGCTTCTGTACAGTGTGAGCCCACCCTAATAATATCAGCACCATTTTTAATAGCTGGTTTTAAATCTTTTTTTATAGTCGCAAATCCAGGAATTACGTAAACTGCAAGTTTGCTTTTTTGTACAACTTCTCTCGCTGCTCTCAACATTTCACAGTCATTATGTAAACTTAAACCAACTTGTAATGATGATGCCCCCAAACCATTTCCATGCCCTACCTCTATTATAGGAACACCCGCAATTTCAGCAGCTTTTGCATAAGCTTGAATTTGTTTTATCGTAAGTTGATGTTGAATTGCATGAGATCCATCTCTTAAAGTTGGATCAGAGATTAATATCTGTTTCATAGTACTTTCCCTCGCCAAACCTTAGCATATCTTTCTGCCATATTTATAGCTGCACAGTTAATTATATCTAGATTTCCTGCAAATGCAGGAAGATAATCTCCACACCCTTTAACCCGAACCATAACTACTATTCTTTTCCCTTCTAACGTAGGTTCAACTACTAACTGGTAACCGGGGACATATGATTGTATATATTCGACTATTCTTCTGACCTCAATTTTTGTCCTTGCTAAATCGGGTTTGTCGGCAATAGCAAAAACTGTAGTTTGCATATCTATGCATGGTTGTGCTGGATTTAGAATAAGTATTGCTTTTGTTAGTTTTACATTAGTAAACTGTTTTAAACCATTTTCTGTTGTATCTATGTATTCATCCAAATTTAATCTTGTAGCAGGGCCTGCACTCCTTGATGCAATTGTAGATACTGCTTCTATATATGATACATTTGAGTTAGCTTTAGAGATCGCGTATGCAAGTGGAATTGAGGCTTGTCCTCCACAAGTTACCATATTAACATTATCTTGAGCCAGACAATCATTTAGATTAACTGCAGGAACACACATCTTACCAACTTTTGCCGGAGTTAAATCTATTGCAAGCAAACCTAATTCTTTTAGTATAGGTGCATGTTGCTTATGTGCTTGTGCTGATGTTGCATCAAAGACAATATCACATAAACCAGGATTATTAATAATCTCATTAATGCCTTTGTCAGACACCTTAATTCCTAAATTAGCAGCTATTGACATTCTGGGTGAATTAAAATTTCTGCCAATAAAGGCTGTGCATATAAGATTTTCAGATCTATTAATTTTCATTAATAGGTCAGTTCCAATAAGTCCGCTTCCCAGTATTGCAACTTTTAATTTATCGTTCATTTTTCCTCCCAAAGACAATTGCTTTCATATTCGTGTTTGTCTAAAAAGGGGAACATATCATCATATGGCATAGACATCATAGAACCATCTTCTAATTGCTTAGATGCTACTCTTGGGGCAAGTAACTGCCAGGAGGGGGTTATTACTTCACAAATAACAGGACCGTTATAATTAATTAATTCATCTATTTTTTTATTTAACTCTGACTCATTATTTATTTTAATATAATGAATTCCGAAAGCAACAGCAATTTTTTTCAAATTAGATAATCCAACTCCTGTTTCTTTACTTTCTCCCATCAACCTTCCAGAACAAAAATTCTTTTGAGTGTGTCTTATTAACAAATAGCCTTTATTATTAAAAATGATGGTTTTCACAGGTAATTTATTATGTGAGATTGTTTCGAATTCTTGAAGATTCATTTGAATGGAACCATCTCCTGAAATACAATAAACATCTTTGTTTATTTTTTTTGCCATAACTGCAACACCAATTGATGCAGGAGAATATCCCATTGTTGAGAGACCTCCTGTAATAATATGTCTTTGCCCGGCTTTTACCTTAAATGCTTGAGCAAAAACATGAAAACAAGAGCCAGTATCAAGCAGAAATATATCATCTGATTTCATTCTCTCTGAAAAAATTCGTGTGAACCTATATGAGTTAATGCCTTCTTTTTCATCTTTATATTCCGGTAGATCTACAGGATATTTCTTTTTCCATAACTGTGTTTGGCTTACCCACATCATGTTGTTGCCAGTCCATGACCCAAGTTTATTTATTATTTCATCAAAGAAAACACGTGCATCTAATAAAATTGGTAAATCAAACTTTATAGAGGGTTTTTCTAGCTCTTGTAGGTCAACATCTATGCATACTTTGTAAGCATGAGGAGCAAAGAGTTCTGGATTTCCATAACCTACAATTCCTATCCCTAGCCTACACCCAACTGTAATTAATAAATCAGAATTTTGTATTGAGAAATTTGCTGGTCTATCTCCATAAGTCCCGGGTCTTCCAACAAACAGGGGATGATCATTGCCAATTAAATCCATGCCGAGACGGGATGTTAAAACAGGTATATCGCATTTTGCAGCAAATTTAAGAAATAGTTCAATTGAATCGGCAAGGCGAACTCCAGCACCAACAAGTATAACAGGTCTTTTTGATATTTTAATTTTATCTACAAGTGTCTTTAATTTTTTACTTATTTTTTTATCTATTTTATCCATACTTGGCTGTAACTCATTGAAACCTTTATATAAATCAGGGTCAAAAAAAACAGCTTGTAAGTCAATTGGACATTCAATGTAAACGGGTCCAACAGGAGCTTGTTGTGCAATAAAAATTGCTTTCTCTATTTCATATTTAATTTTTGTAATATCGGTAAGCATTGCAGAATGCTTTGTGAAATTTTTAAATATAGGAATATTATTGAATCCCTGAAGTGCAAACTGTCTAGTTGACGTAACTGCTGCTTGTGAAATTTTAGATTGACCAGCGAGAACAATTAGAGGAGAGCGGTCGACATATGCACCAACAACCCCTGTTATTGTGTTAAGAGCGCCAGGGCCAGCTGTTGCAATTGCTAAACCGAGTTTGTTGTTATAGCGGGCATATGCTTCTGCTGCCATAGTAGCCGCCTGCTCGTGCTGACAACAATAATATTTCATTTTTCTGTGATTTAATACAGCATCAGTAAGGTGCATAATCATACCACCAGTAACCAAAAAAGTATCTTCTGCACCTGCCTCATAAAATTTATTAATTATATAATCTGCTACTCTAATCATCATTTATTCCTCTCTAATAATACTTTTGCTTAATGTCATAAAGACAAAACTTTTATTTAAAAAATAGGAAAGCAATGCCATTGATAATAAAAAAACAGCCTGTATCAAATAAATATTAAAATAAGGTTTTAATATAGTCAGATAAGTTACACCTACCAGATATACGATACCATAACCGAAAAGCGTATTTACACCTCCGACAACCAAAAATAATAAAAACCTTTCAGTGCCTGCCTAGCTAAATCTATCAATTAACACCTATTTTTCTCCTCCCATATAGAGCATTAAGAACATGTAGAGGGAAACGCATTTCTACATGTTCTATATGGTGACAATAAATTCTTTTATTTTATCTACTATATATTGAAGTTTTTCTTCTGTCATTTCCGGATATACACCTACCCAGAAGCTGTCATTCATAACTTTATCAGTATTTTTTAATTCGCCGATAATTCGATAATCTTTATTCAGTGCTAAATCACTGAAGCAGGGATGTCTAGTAATATTCCCGGCAAAGAGATTACGAGTCTGAATATTATTTTCCTCCAAATATTCAACAATATCATTACGTTTGAATTTTAAGTCATCTTTAAGAGTAATCATAAAACCAAACCAGGATGGATCAGAGTTATCAGTTTTATTCGGTAGAATAAAGTATCCAGAAAAATCTTTAAGAGCATTTTTCAAGTACTCAAAATTTTGTATCCGCTTTTCAACAAAATCCGGAAGTTTCTCAAGTTGAGCGCAACCAACAGCAGCCTGCATGTCTGAAACTTTAAAATTATAACCGAAATGACTATATACGTATTTATGGTCATAGCCGTAAGGGAGGGTTCCATGTTTTCCGGTAAAACGTTTTCCGCAGGTGTTGTCTACACCGCTGTCACACCAGCAGTCACGGCCCCAGTCGCGCATAGAAAGAATTATTTTTTTCAGTAATGGATTATCGGTATAAACCGCTCCACCTTCGCCCATAGTCATGTGATGAGGCGGATAAAAACTCGAAGTCCCAATATCTCCAATTGTTCCAGTATATTTCCATTCATTGTCAATGTTATATTTAGAGCCAAGGGAATCACAATTGTCTTCAATTAACCAAAGGTTATGTTTATTACAAAAGTCTTTGACAGTTTTCAAATCAAAAGGATTCCCCAGTGTATGTGCCAGCATAACAGCTTTAGTCTTATTGGATAGAGCTTGTTCCAGTTGACTAACATCAATGTTATATATTTCCAACTTAACATCAACAAAAACCGGAATAGCACCATATTGAATAATAGGGGCAACAGTTGTCGGAAAACCGGCAGCAACTGTGATTACTTCGTCACCCCGATTAATTTTTCGTTCTTTTAATAAAGGCGAAGTTAACGCCATAAA
>CAZGAI010000162.1:0-7715 GCA_964523175.1 uncultured Victivallales bacterium
TTTTTCAATTTTCATATAAAAGAGTTCTTTTCCCGTGATTTGTTTATAGCTGTTCTCTCCTTATTATTTCTTGATTTATTTAATGTAGTCGGTACCCTTGTGGGCATCACATCCAAAGCTGGATTATTAAAAAGGGAAGATCATTTGGATGGAATGCGACAGGCACTCCTTGCATGTACTATAGGTTCCTTTATAGGAGCTCTGTTCGGAACAAGCACCTGTGCACCTGCTATAGAAAGTACTACCGGTATTATGGAAGGCGGGAAAACAGGTTTAACAGCTCTGACTACAGCAGTAATGTTTGTAATTGCCCTTTTTTTCTATCCTGTTTTTGCCTTAATACCTACAGCTGCTGTTGTAGTTGCAATTGTTTTATCAGGCCTCTACCTTATGGGCTCAATTAAATATATCGATTTTAATGATTGTACTGAATATATCCCAAGTTTCCTTACCATTATAATTATTCCTTTTCTCTATAGCATTGCAGGTGGAATAATTATAGGTACGATAAGTTATGTGCTTTTAAAGCTTGCTACCGGGAAGGTAAAACAGCTGGATATTGTTCTGGTTATCCTGGCTGTTATCTACTGTATTAGTTTGGCTTTTTTTAAAATCAATATGTTTATTTAACCCAAATTTTTTGGATATTTACTGCCACTAACCGATTGATAACCATTATTTATGAAGTTATTATTCAGCCTACGCTAGGATAAAGTCATACAGCAAGGTCTATCTTCATCAACAGAATGAACATCTCCAATAATTGCAGTTGAACAGTAACCTGCTTCAACCAGTTCATTAATAACACTATCTGCTTTGTTTTGCGGTGCACATAATAAAATACCACCGGAAGTCTGGGCATCACATGCAAGCATTTTTAAATTATAATCAAGGTTCTCTGAAAACACAGTGTTTTGCTCTACAAATTTGAGATTACTAAAGGCTGCGCAGGGTATACATCCAATATCTATTAAGTCATACGCTCCGGGAAGCTGAGGAATTTTATATGCAAAGACATTCAGTGCAACATCGCTTCCTATTGCTATTTCGTTACAATGCCCCAGCAGCCCGAAACCTGTTATATCTGTAGCGCATTTTATGTCATATTTCTGCATAATATCAGAAGTTTTATTATTTAACTGTTTCATAGAATCCATAGCACAGCTTAAATCATAATGTCTGGTCGCATTGATTCTTTCACCAGCGAGAATCACACCGGTCCCGATAGATTTAGTCAAGATAAGTACATCACCGGCACAAGCCGCTGAATTAGTTATTACTCTGCCAGGGTGAACAACACCAGTAACAGCGAGTCCATACTTAGGGGTTTTATCAATTATTGTATGACCTCCTGCGAGAACAGCTCCAGCCTCTGATATTTTTTCAGCACCTCCTTGTAAAATATGCCTAAGAGCATCAGTTCCTGTTTCATCATCCGGGAACATAACCAAGTTTAAAGCCAATATAGCTTTTCCACCCATAGCAAATACATCACTTAAGGCATTTGCAGCGGCAATCTGTCCAAATTCGTAGGGATCTGTACATAGAGGAGGAAAAAAATCAACAGTCTGAATAACAGCAGTTTCATCGTTAATTTTATATACAGCTGCATCGTCAGAACTTTCGGCACCAACAAGAAGATTCTTATTCTTAACAAAAGGAATGCCTTTCAGGAGCGCATCAAGCTTACCGGGAGCCAGCTTTGCAGAACACCCCCCTGATTCAATATTTTTCAGCAAATCATATTCCACATGAAGCTCCTTTAACTTTTTTCTTCTCATAAAAACGATAAGGTCTACCAAGTTGATTTAATAGCTCTATAATTTTTTCCTTCTGTTCTACTGCCACTTCAAGTGCAATACCGCATTGAGCAGTGTACTCTCTGGGGGTAGGAACGGCAGTACATGTAAATCCTTTAGTTTTACACTCACGTTCTGCTAATATTACAGCACGTGTAGATTCAAAAACAAGCAGTATTTTATTATCAGTCATATTTTTTATACTGGTTTGAAACCTTTAATTTCACAAGCCCAGATCCTTAAACATATCTTTTGCAGAATCATAAGTTTTAATTTCAGGTTCTATTCTTGCCCTAACCGTGTCCATTTTCATAATACATCTCCTCTCTTAATTATATTGCAGCACGTATGAGCTACAAGATCAAGCATTTATTACAAATTTCTAACATCGCTCAAGGCTTTTATTAATATTTCAAAATCTTTATGGGTATGATAATCGGAGGGTGCAATCCTCAATGTTCCATAAGGATAGGACTTTAAATATTTATGAGCTTGCGGGGAACAGTGCAAACCAACTCGAGTTTGAATATTATAATTATCGTATAATGCTCGACCTAGAATTGAACAATCTTTAAAATCAGAAATTAAAGAAAATAGACCACCCTGTCTATTTTGAGCTCCGGCACAAAAGACACTGTACCCTTTAATTTTCTTTATTTCATTAACCAGCAGACCGAATTCTTCATTTGAATATCGCTGTTGCACATCAGTTGACAATGCACCGAGCAATCCAAAAATACCGACAATGTTCGGAGTTCCGGCTTCAAATTTATCTGGCATAAACTCGGGCATTTCAAAGCTCTCAGATCTACTTCCGGTACCGCCGTAAATCAATGGATTCAATATATCATGATTCTTAACGAACAATCCACCGGTTCCAGTTGGCCCTAACAAACCTTTATGTCCGGTAAAAGCAACAAAATCAAGTTTATCTCTAGTAATATTCAGCTCTACATGTCCGGCAGACTGCGCAGCATCAATCAATATCGGAATATCCTTAATAACCTTTTTTATTTCAGCAACAGGCTGTATTACACCATTAACGTTGCTCTGGTGATTAACAATCACCAACGCTGTATTATCTGTCAGCAGACGTTCTATTTTTTTTACATTAATAAACCCGTCCTCAAAAGATGGGAGCTGTTTGATTTTAATACTTTTGCTTTTTTCCAATAGCTTTAAAGGACGCATAACGGCGTTATGCTCAAGGGGGGAAATTAGAATTTCTTTATTTTTGAGGTCCATACCAGTTAAAACAGTATTTATAGCAAAGGTTGCATTGGGAGTAAAGACTAAATTATCCGCATTAGCACCAAACTTTTCAGAAAGCAAAGAGCGAACATCTTCAACAACGCCTGATACCTCAAAAGCCCGTCCATAAAAGCTCCTGCCGTAGGGCCCGCCAATAACATTTAAATATCTTAGCATCTCCTCTCCCACTGCTTTAGGCTTGGGAAAAGATGTTGCAGCGTTATCAAAATATCCGTTAAACAGAGGGTATTCCGAAAGCAGGCATCTAAAACTTTCTTTTGAATTCACGATATTATCCAGCATTCCAAAACCCTATATTTCTGCAGTACCATAGCCAACTGACAAACCCTTAACTGAAGGTAAATCCGCAAAAGGACTGTCTTTACTAAAAATAATATAAAAATAAATATCAGTATCACCTAGATATTTATTTGCCCACTCCCAAAAACTGAGTAGATAAAAATAATCCCAATGAATAAGATTTTTTCTTTTACCACGAATTAAGTGTGATACATTGGAACAAATATGCACATCTATATCGCACAGATAAACATCTGAGTTAAGGTCTCTGTTTATGTTAAATTGAGAGCGGAACCAGGACTTTAAAAAATTTCCGGACTGCCTGGAACAAAAACATGGATATTTATTTTGATTCCCTTCTATTACGGCGGTCAAAGGCCACTTCGAGTTATCTAAACAATATGCATGGTTTCCTATTATGCCGGCAACCTCGTTTATATTCTCAGCATCCTGTAATTCCTTCTGCATTGGAACCAGTTTATTGCCTGAAGGTGTTAAAAGACTGCATGAATTAAAATTGACAGATGGCTTCATTTCCCCACCATTGCCCCATGCAAAATACCAGCTGAATCGAAAATTATTTCTGGGCATTTCATAGCCTTCGTCTGAAAAAAGTATCTTTCGATCAAGAAAGAGACCTTCATTTGTTCCCTTTAAAACAAACTCAGCTTTTCCGCCAAAGTCTGATATCACGTCATGCCAGCGCCACAGATCATATCCGGCACCTATTTCAAGTTCTGTACCATCTTCAGCAACAAACAACATTACAAGCGGTAAAAAATCAAATTTTTTCTCTTCACCTATATAATTTGAAAGATCAAACTCTTCAATTCTAATTTCAGTACTCTCAGGATTCAATTGAGAAAATATCAGAATTTTATCCCATTTTCCAGGAAGTATTAATGAATCAATACTGATATGGTCCATAGGTGTGGTTGCGCGAATAATAATATCTGAAACGACCTTAATATGATTAGCTGCCTGCTCCCATTTCCTCTTAACCACCGGTTCGGATCCGAATGGATGAAATGTCTCCGTCTCAACCCAATTCCATTTTGTTTTAGCAGAATAATGAGAACGACATATTTTTTCTATTCCGTTAATTTCCTTCAGCATTCCGAGCTCAATTCCCTCAGATTTTAATATTGTTTTTCCTTCAAAGGAAAAACACATATCTCCTGTTCCAAAGACATTGAATTCGGCATTCCAATCCCTAACAGTTTCTATATTATTTTGTATTTTTACAGACATAATTTATCTTTCAAAGAAGTTTGATCTGTTATATTCTCTTTTTTTGTTATGCGTATGATATTATTGTTTATTAATAAATCAAGTTAAACTTGTTTGATATTTTTCTTTTAGGAAAGGAATATGACATTATTGTAAGTAAAGTGTTCAAAAAAGTCAATTACTATTTACTTAAACATTCAGCAGGATAACTTATTCCGGATGATTACTTACTTCAAAATAATCAGTTCCCTCTCTGGCCTTTACTCCACCGGCAACAAAAAATCTGCCGGAATCAGGATCGTTTACCAGACGCGGAATAGTTTTAGCTCTCCTATAGACTTCTTTTAATTCCAGATGACAATCCGTATCATATACGAAGTAAGTATAAACTAGAGGGCTTGACTGAACTAAAATGTGAATTTTGGAAAACCGGTCAATCTCACATTCAGGCTTATCACTACCAATATCATAACCTATTCTTGCTACTCCATAAATAAATTTATCATCTTCAACGAGTAAACAGTAAACACTGTCCGTTCCATCAAAAAAGGAACGTATTTCATATTTTCTTTTTTGAATTTTCTTACCATCTTCAAGTTCACCTACAGTTGGAACCCCGACTACAGAAGACCAGATCTTAAGACCGGGTGTTATTTTAAAGTTTACGGAATTGGACTGATAGGAGTTAGGTAATTGGGAATGTTCTATCACAGCTTTAACTCTATATTTTCCATCGCCTCTGATATTATACATTTTTGATAAAGGGATAACTAATAGTTCTGTTTTTCCCGGCGGTATAACTCTTCCTAAAAGAGGTGAGTATTTTTCTGAAATAAGTGGAGCCCTCTTCCCGGAAGGAGTTTCAACATCAAACTTCAACCGTCCTTTTAAAATTGTATTGCTGCCGAAGACAAGAGGGTGACCGCTAAGGTTTCTTAACTGAAGCTTTGCATAAATAGTTTCATAATTTAAGTAATTTTGACTATTTAGTTCAAGTTTCATAGCCAATTGGGCTAAAAGCAGGACAGGGCAGCTGAACATAAAAATCAAATAGCTAAAAAAAATTATTTTTCTTTTAATCATCAGGTTAAACTCGCTTTATATTTATCTACAATATCGGCTGCAACTATTTCCGGTAAAATACCTAATTGACACTCTAATGTCGGTCTTCTGCACTCCCTCTTAAAGCACTTAATACATCCGGTTTTATTTTGATATATCTTATGCCATTGCCAAAACGGGCCGGTTTTTTCCGGAGCAGTAGGTCCGAACAATGCAAATACTGGTACTCTAAGCGCAGCAGCAATATGCATTGGCCCACTATCATTTGTCAATAATACGCCTGCATCACGTAAGACTTCCACCAATATACAAAGGTTAGTCTTACCTGTCAGCGAAACGGGTTTTGAAATCTTACATTTGGATATAATATCATCAGCAATTTTATTATCAGATGCAGCCCCCACAAGAATAACTTTAAGATTTGGGTAAGATGAATTAACAGAATCTGCCACTTTCGCAAAAAAGCTTGTAGGCCAGCATTTTGTTTCCCACCTTGTTCCCGGTGCAAATGCAATATATCCAGAAGGTTCAATACTGTGTTCTTTTAAAACTTTAAGCGCATCGTTCCTGTACTTTTCCACAGGGGGTATCACATAGTCCGGTACAGTATGCTGCATATTAAGAATTTTAGAAACTAAAAAAGTATTTTTCTCTATCGCATGCTGAAGTTCCTCAGGTATTCTAATCTTCTCATTATAGAATAATGTAGACAACTTTTCTCTTGGTTCAGCAAATCCCGCTTTTTTAGCAGACCGTGCAACAAATGTCATTAATGAACTTCGAATCAGGCCCTGAACATCAACAACAAGGTCATAACGTTCTTTTCTTATTGATTTAATTAGTTTAAGAATCCCTTTCAGTGCACCGGTTGTCCTAATTGCTTCGCGATCAAAATAAATAATTTTATTTAAATCTTTCTTAATATACTCAAGGACTGGAGCAAAATTTGTATTTATCAGCCAATCTATTTTACATCCCGGACAAGCTGCGGATAATAAATAAAAGGCAGGTAGAGCATGAAAAATATCTCCAAGACTGCTTGATTTAATAAAAAGTATTCTTTTGGGAATGCCAGATACTGGTTTTATCTCCTGAAACTGTTTTGTAAGACTATTTTGCTTTAAAGATTCACTCATGTTTATAACTCAAATATTGAAAGCCTACATAGGGACTTTTGTCAAAAAAAATATTATATTCAGAATATTAATCGTAGGCTATAACAGTATTTACAGGATATTCCTGTAATTTATCACGCCCGTTAAGGGAGATAAGTTCCACTACAAAATCAATTGCAACAACTTCTGCATCAAATTTATTTACAAGAGAGATTGCGGCTACTGCCGTTCCGCCTGTCGCAAGCAGGTCATCTACAATAACAACTCTATCATCAGAAGTTAAAGCATCTGTATGTATTTCTACTACAGCAGTCCCATATTCCAGGTCATAAGAAGCTTCAAATGTTTCATAAGGCAGTTTTCCTTTTTTTCTTACAGGAACAAACCCTATCCCAAGTTTATATGCTAAAGCCACACCAAAAATAAATCCTCTCGACTCAATACCTATAATTTTAGTTGGCAAGTTATCTTTGTAACGCTCAGCCATAATGTCTATTATTTCAGAAAATGCTTCAGGGTCCTGCAGTAAAGTAGTAATATCACGAAACAATATCCCTTCCTTAGGATAATCTGGAATAGCTCTGATTGCGGACCGGATTGATTCAATACTCATATTAAACTCCTTTAAACATAGTTCACAAGTTAACTTGCATCGTACATATTCAGTAAATTGCGTTTAAAACATGTACTGAGCGTAAGAGCCGAGACGGCTCTTTTGCACCTTAATAAATCAGTGCATACCTAACGCACTTCAGTTAATATGTACATTGTATTATCATTGTTGGTTTGGTAAATAGAATAATAAAAAATAGCGATATTAGAGTAAGCCGGATTCTGTCCCCCGCACCTATAAATAGGCGCAGAGTGGCAACCATCTATCTTTGCAGCCAGAACCCGGGATCCTAGTTACGGGCCGCAACACAATCCCCTATTTGGCCTTGCTTCAGGAGGGGTTTAC
>CAZGAI010000163.1:0-7689 GCA_964523175.1 uncultured Victivallales bacterium
CCTTAGAAGTGATACCTTGTTTTTTAAAATCAGAATTCAACTCTTCAATTTGATCTGACTTTCCAGACAAAACTATATGAGAGGCACTATTAATCACAGCAATAGAAATAGATTCCGGCAATAATCTCTTAATTTCTTCAACATAAAGACCAATCACTACCAACATTTTTCCTCTCGGCATTTTAGACATCAAATAAGCACGTCTGCAAACTATATCAAGAGCATCTTCTAATGAAAAAACTCCACTTATACATGCCGCTACATATTCGCCTAAACTATGCCCTATCATCATGCTTGGTTTTATCCCTATACTCATCCATAACTGAGCAAGAGCATACTCAAGACTGAACAAAATAGGTTGGGAATATCTGGTATTATTTATGGTATCAACATCAGTATTTCGATCTATAGGATATAAAATTGTTCTAAAGTCATAACCATAACGTTTTATTACAATTTCGGCACACTTGTCAATATTTTCTTTAAATAATTTGTCGTTGCTGTATAAGTCTTCAGCCATACCAACATATTGTGAACCTTGACCAGTAAACATAAAGCCAATGTTATTATTTGAAATTTGCCCTGAACCTGATATACAAGATGAAGAAGGTTTGTTCTTTAAAATATTCACGACTTTTTTTAAATCGTCAGTAATTACAAGTCTGCGGTATTTAAAATCAGTCTTTTTTAGATATAATGAGTATGCCAAATCTGATAAATTAATACTATGATTTGAATCCAGATAATCAGCTAAAAACGTAGTATTTTTGTCAAGCATTTCAGGGCTATTGGAAGACAAGTACAAACATTCATATGGCCTATTACTAACACACGTTTTTAGCGAAGGCATTTTGTATTCTTCAACTATTACATGCGCATTTGTACCGCCTATGCCAAATGAACTTACACCTGCCATCAAACGCGCTGATGTATTTTCAGTTTTCCAAACGATCTGTTTTTTGGTTATTTTAAATCTGGTTTTCTCTAAACTGAGTTTTGGATTTGGGGCAAGATAATTAATTTGCGGAGGAATAATTTTATCCCTCAACATAAAAATAACTTTTATCAAACCAGCAATACCTGCTGCTCTATCCGTATGTCCAATATTGGCTTTAACACTGCCAAGATAGCATTTGCTGTTTGTTGTACTGCCAGTATTAGCTTTAAATGCGTTATCCAGAGCTTTTATCTCAATAGGATCTCCTAAATTAGTCGCTGTCGCATGGCATTCAACATAACTAATTTTATCTGATGTAATTCCTGCCACTTCTTGTGCGGCAAGGATACATTCTGTCTGTCCCCCGATACTAGGAGCTGTATATCCAACTTTATTATTTCCATCATTATTTATTGAATATCCTTTAATTACTGCCAATATTTTGTCATTATTCTTTTTTGCATCTGACAGACGTTTAAGAATTACCACACCTAATCCGTCTGCCACTACAGTACCACAAGCACTTTCGTCAAAAGGAGAACAACTGCCATTTGTAGAGTGAATCATGCCTTCTTTGTACACATAACCGAAATTTTGAGGCATAAATACTGTTATACCTCCTGCAATAACAGTATCGCTTTCACGCAATTTTAAACTTTTACACCCTTCTATTACAGCTACTAATCCAGAAGAACAAGCGGTATCTACATATACTCCCGGCCCATTTAGGTTTAGAAAATAATTTACCCTTGAAGCAATAAATTTACTGTTTGCATATGAATTTACTTCCCAAAAATTTGCATTCTTCTTAAAGGTATCGTTATGCGTGAGGTTATTTGACAGATACTCACTGTCGGCAGCCCCTGCAAAAACTCCGATTTTTGAATCCTGCAAATTATTTAAGCAACCGGCATTATCCAACGCCAGCCAGGTATACTCTAAAAATTTGCGGATTTGCGGATCTAACATTTCTGCATCTCGGGAAGAAATATTCCAGAATTCGGCATCAAATTTATCTTTATCAGGCATTATACCGCCTGCTCCAATATAATTAGAAAGGTTAGTAAGACTTTCATCAACACCTAATTCTAGACATTCATCTTTGTTTAGTAATGAGATACAATTCTCTCCATTTCTAAGTTTACTCCATAATTTTTCCGCCGAAGCAGATTGAGGAAAAGCTCCTGACAATCCAATAATAGCAACATCTTCTGTTGTTGCCTGGCAATGCTCCAGTTTAAGTTTCTTTCGTCCGGTATTATCGACTTTTGACTGTTTCTGTGTAATACAAGCGGCAAGTTTGGAAACTGTAGGGAACGCAAAAATATCTAACACCTCAATATCTACATCCAATTGTTCTTTAATTTGACGTTTTACTTTAACTGTAGTGAGAGATGTACCGCCCAATTCGAAAAAATTACTGTTAACATCGATTAAATCTAAGTCTAAAATGTCCTGCCATATTTTAGCGATTTCTTTCTCCACTTCGTTATGCGGAACAGATATATCCTGTTTTTGGCCTGCACTTTTAATAGAAATATTAGCAAGTGCTTTTCTGTCAACTTTGCCACTAGTATTCAACGGCATCTCTTCCAAATTAACAAAAGCAGATGGAATCATATAATCGGGAAGATTGTCAGAAAGATAGGTTCGCAGTTCCTTTTGTAACAACTCATAATTATGAGTCTCCAAGTTACAATCCATGTAGAAAACCGCTAAATACTTATCACCGGATCTATGTTCCTTAACAATAACTGTACATTGTGATACTGATGGATGTTCGAACAATTTATTTTCGATTTCGCCGAGTTCAACTCTAAAACCCCTGATCTTTACCTGATCGTCATTACGGCCTATAAACTCTAAATTGCCGTCGGGAAGCCAGCGTACAATATCACCAGTCCTGTAAATTAGTAAATTTCGTCCCCTGCTCTTATCTTCATTAGTTACGAAAGGATTTTCTATGAACCGCTCAGCAGTCAGCTCAGGACGATTCAGGTACCCCCTGGCCAATCCGTCACCGCCTATATATAACTCGCCGGGGACGCCAATTGGAACTGGATACTTGTTATTATCTAGAGCGTAAAGGGTTGTATTGAATAAAGGTTTTCCTATAGGAGTTTTATTATAATTTAATGTTGCTTTTACCTTAAAAAAACTGCTGCATATAGTAGCTTCTGTAGGTCCATAACCATTTATAATGGCTAAGTCAGGAGCAAATTTAATTAGATTAGTCAGATTTTTATATGCGATTGGTTCAACACCAACTAAGATTCTTTTTAGATAAATTTTATCATTACCATCGATTAACTCATTTAACTGATTTATTATAAATGGAGGTACATAGCAGGAATGAATACTGTTGTCTATTAATACCTTATAAAAATTATTTTTATCAGCCATATAGTATTTATCATATAAATACAAACTACCACCATAGAGTAAAGTAGAAAATATATCATGTACTGATACATCAAATGCATAATTACTAACTAACAAAGTGTTGAACGGCTCTTGAACATTTTGTATAGAGTTAAGTGAAGTTAAAAAATTTATTACATTTCTATGTAAGTTCATTACTCCTTTAGGCTGCCCTGTAGAGCCTGAAGTGTAAATCACATAAGCTAAATCTGTTGCTTTATTGATGCTTACAGGATTGTCTGCTGGATAATTTATTAGTTCATCCTTAATAGAATCAACCGATACAGGGAGAGTATCTGTCTCTGTCAAAAAAAGTAAGTCTTTTACTGATGATGATGAAGTAAGAACCATCCTGCAGCCACAGTCTTTTATCTTAAACTTCAATCTCTCCTTTGGATCTGCTGTATCAAAAGGAACATAAGCTGCACCTGATTTCAATATTCCAAGAATCCCTACTATCATGTCAGGAGAACGATTTATATAAATTCCTATTAGAGTATCACCTTTTACTTCACTGCCTATATGTTCTTTGTATGTGTCTCTTATGAAATGTGCAAGCTGATTGGACCTGGCATTGAGTTTTCTATAAGTTAACGAATTATCTTCAAACACAACTGCAATGTTTTCAGGATTTTTTTTAACCTGCTCTTCAAACAGCTGCTGTATAGTTTTATCTTTAGGATAAGGAGTTTCTGTTTTATTCCATTCGTAAACTATCTGCTGGTATTCATTCTTGGTCAGCAAATATATATCAGAAATCTGTTTTTGAGGATTATCTAAAAGATTTTTTATAATGTTTTCATAATGCTCAGATAATTGATAAATAAAATTGTATTCAAACAAACTTGTATCAAAGTTAATTTGATAATTAATTATACCATTTAGTTCCTGATATTCACATAGTAATTCATAATTACCTGTATTGGGTGTTTTGATAGCTTCTATGGCAGAAACGAATTTGGGGGTATAAAGCCTTAAATCTGTTTGAGCAAATGAGACTTTCAAAATTTCATTACTGTCATTAAAATTAATTTTTTTTCTGATTTTTTTTATCTGTTCAGGAAATGAATAGTATTTGTCATTTCTTAAATTAGGATTATATGAAATATCTACATGTTTTAATAAATCATAAAAGCATCCCTGCTCTTTATAAAGATAAAAAAGAACATTTAAAAAAGCTCCTCTTATATTTTTTAAATGTTTAGGTCTTGTAGTAACAGGATATGTAATTGCTAATAATTTTTTATTAGAATACTTTGCAATTAAAACAGACCAGGCATTCATTAATATATTAAAAATAGTAACATTATTTTCAACAGAAAACTTTTTAATTTTATCAATTAAATTTCCTTCTATTAGGCCTGAAACAACGTTATAATTATTTATTTGGTTATGATTTACTTTTTTACGTTTTGAATATGGTAAGTTGAAATTAAAATACTCCTTAGTAACTTCCGAAACGATTTTAGGAGTTTTTATTTTGTTGAGAACTTCTCTTTCCCAATTTAAATAGGATATAAAATCATCTAAGGACTTTTTATTAGTTCTTTCATCATTTTTTTGTTCAAGGTAATACGATTCAAGTTCTTTGAGCAGATCGGTATAACACGATCCATCAACAATTATATGATGAATATTTATTAAGAATGTGTACTCGTCATCATATAAGTGTTCGATTAACACAAATCTGAAAAGAGCTCCTTTGTTTAAATTAAACTTATTATTAATATTTATATCTAAAAGACGTTCTTTTTCTTCAAAATCAGAAGCTGCTATATCATAAAGTTTTACTTTTATTGAATTAGAAATCTTATGATATAATATTTCATTCTTTTCATAAAAAGTTGACCGTAAATTATAATTATTTTCTACAAGTATCGAAATAGCTTTATGTAATTTATTTTTATCTATGTTTCCTTTTATATTATATATACTATGGATATTATATAACATTGAATCTGGATTTAATTGCCATTCATTCCAAAATAGCTTACTATATTCACTTGCTTTAAATACTATATTTTCTTTAAGTTTAGAGCCCATGGTGCTTCCCATCAGATATAAATGTTGATGTTATTGGTAATTCCTGCTGAAAATTAGACAAAAATTCCAATAGAAATTTGAACAAATTTAACAATTTAATTTTTTGCAACACAACCTAAAACACTCAGTTTTTCGGTACAAACAAGACGTATGCGTTGATAACATCAGCTGATGAAATTATATGAGTTTCACCGTTAATAATAATTGTTCCAGTAAACTTTCCTATACGACGGTAACAATGCTGACACAAATCCGAGTTGGGAATTTCATCAATATCAAGTTGTAGCAGCTTGTCTGCTGTAAAACAAACGGATACCTCGACATCGCCTTCTTTTATCTCAAAGGTAATACGGTTAGGTATATTGATACCTGTATCCTTATTAACTTCATAATCACTCAAGATAGGCTTCAATCTATCTGAGACGAGAACGATCTGCTCCCCCTTTGCCACGTATAACATCGTTTTGGCATCCTCGCCGCTTCCCGTAATTGGCAAAATTGAAGGATATACAAAAGTGAATTCTTTATAATACACACGCCCCCAAAAGAAACCACCAATTGTTGTGTGAAAGCCAATATCCCCCCAGTCGTGATCCTGAAATCCCTGTCCACTCACATCCATTTCTTTATCACCAATCCATAATTTACCTTTAAGGTCGCTTCGTGGAACAGACATGACGTTACATTGCTTCAACTTAGAATTATCGAAGGATAGGCCGTCATAATATACCGGCCATCTACATGGAGGCAATTTTCTACAAAATGTTAACTCAGCACCTGCTTCCTTTGTATGCAGCGAAAGTTTATAATTATTACCATCCTGACGCAGGGTATCCTTACCAAAAACAAGATCACACTTCTCCCGACTTGCTCGACATTCGTTAAGTTCACGCTGCTCCATGCTATTAATAATTCGCGTACCATCAGGTGCATATATGTTAATCGTAACAAATGGAAAGTTTAGACGCCAGAAATATAATAGAGAGATCGTATACCCATTATCAAGATCTGCATCTATCCACCACAATTCGAAAGAAGTTTCACTCTCATATACATTCAGAGCGTCATACGAATCATGCCAATCCAGCAGCGGGTCCGGGATTATAGATTTCGTTATACGTTTTTCCGACATCAATATACCTCCGTGTATTTTTCAAAAATTCTAACCTCAAACTAACAGCTTGCTTACTTCATAAATTGTATCAGGATAAAAATCCTGACAATGCGACCGTTCCGTCAACAACTTTTACCTAGTTAAAGTAATTAATATCCTTCTATATAGAAAATAAAATTAATATAATATCCTAACTAATCGATAACTCAATTCCAACTCTTACAGTTTTCTTTAATCATAGACGACAATTGGTAGATCTTCGCCGAACAAGGACCTTAGCCCAAGTTTATTAGCTTAGTCTCTGTTTTGAGGTTAAATTGTTTTTTTAGGTACCTACAACCTCTTAGCAACTATATTTTTTTAGTGCTTTTGTTAAGTCACTACATTTAACGCAGCTACGCACGAAAAAATTTTGCCCTTTTATTAGTAGGTTGAAGAACTTCTTAAAATCCTATACACTGCAGGATTGTGTAAATAAAGTCAGAAGTAACATAAGTAATGAAATACTACAAAAATACTTTTATTATTACACATAATGCAATAATTTTGTATTTATTCAATCAGAGGTTATTACTACGCAAATACTAAATCTATTCCTTTTGAAGTTCCGAGAAATAAAGCTATTTAACAGGCAGGTTCCTATACACTAAATCTACCCTATAAATAAATCCTGTTTTGTAGGGTATTTAAACCTTTTCAAAATCATATCCACATTTATTAATTTTGTACGACTTTGTATTTTTAATTACATGTAAATCCTGAATTCCAAAGCAGTCACAGGTTCTAATAACAGCACTGGCATTTTGTGAATAGTATATATCTTCAAGGACAACTGTTACATGTCTTGTTCTGTTATCGAGGACAGAGAATCAATTTTTTCAATTCTTTTCTCAGAGACAAACCTTAGCGGATAGTCAATCAATTTAGATTCATCCGAATTCAAAAAACTTCCTTTCTTCAAAATTATACTGATTATTTGTATCACAAAGGACCTCCGAAGCAGAAGAAAGGTCTTACATAAAAAGATTTAAAATTTCATTAAGAACGATCATTTTATCTTCGTGGCAAAAAAACTCTTATTGTTTTTAAAACACTAACCCAGCTTTTCTTTTATCAGCTTAATTAGAAGGCCCACGAAAAGCCTTTGATTAAATTGATGTTTATTTCAAATACA
>CAZGAI010000164.1:0-7669 GCA_964523175.1 uncultured Victivallales bacterium
GCTACAGAATCAGATAAAGCCCAGGGATATACGAGACTGTATAAAACTGGAGATCTGGTAAGATGGTCGCCAGATGGCAGCATAGAATTTATTGGGCGTAACGATTTTCAGGTAAAAATTAGAGGGTTCCGTATAGAGATGGGTGAAATAGAAAGTAAACTTCACAGCTATCAGCTGATCAAAGACTGCATAGTTACTGTCTATGAAAATAAAATTATTAATGCGAAACAGCTTGTTGCTTACTATGTCATTCAAAAAAACAAAACTCTTTCTGTTGAGGATCTGAAAAAATATCTTGGAAATATACTTCCATACTATATGATCCCTACCTATTTTATTGAGATGAAAGAATTTCCTATAACAGTGAATGGGAAGGTTAACAGAGCAGAACTCCCTATTCCGAGTCTTAAGGTAAATAGGCTTGAAAAATTAAATATGGAACATAGTGATTATAATAATACAAGAGGGGAATTATTGGAAATATGGATGAGAGTACTTGGCACAGACAACATCGGTGTTAATGATAATTTTTTTGAACTTGGAGGAAACTCCATATTATCAATACAGTTAATGGATGAGATAAATGCTCAGTATGAAATAAATGCCCCTAACTATTTTATTTATAATTATCAGACTATTGAAAGTCAGGCAAAAAAATTGGGTAAGAGTTTATTTTCTCCACATTCTTCTTTTATCTTTTTTAATGAATCAGTCTCAAAAGATATTCTGATACTGATACATCCTACAGGGGCAGGGGCAGAAGTATACTATAAATTAGTACAGAATATAGATACTGAGCAATTTGCTGTTATTGGCGTAAATTCATATAATATAAACAATCAGGATAGTCCAACATCTGATTTAAAGTATATTGCCGATGAATATCGCAGACTTCTTACAGAAAGTATAAAAGATATTAAAAATGCTAATATATATATTGGGGGTTGGTCAAGTGGGGGAAATATTGCCTATGAACTTAGTAATTTGTTTATCAAAAACGGAGTGTGCGTAAAAAAACTTCTCCTGTTTGATTCATTTAACCTCGCCTCAATTGAAAACAAAGACAATTTTGATTTTAAATGGCAGCAGAGATTTGTTGAAAAACAGTTATTTAATGCAGGTGTATCAGGCTCTCTTGTTAATAAAATGAGAAAAATTATTAATTTGGAAACCATTGGATTAGATGAGCTTCAGCATTTCCCGTTGAAAATAAATGCAGTACTGTTCAAGTGTAAACTGCTTCGTCCTTATGAAGAACTGATAGATATGAGTGATGAAGAAAAAATAGAATCGTCACAAATGAATAATCTTATTATGAACTTAAAAAGAAATGGATGGGACCTCCTGCTTAAAGAGCTTGAAGTAATAGAGGTACCTTCTCATCATGGAAATATTGTAACAGCTCATGAGAGCATTTTTCGGATTGCGGATTCCATTAATAGATTGGTTGGGAAAAAATGAAAAAAAAATGCTGCCTTGTTATAGACCCTGTCACCTGTAAGGATTATATGGTTTACAAGTTTGCTAAGATAAATATAGAAGTTTCTGCTGTCTTTACTGACAGTCTATTAAGCTTTTTTAATGAATTTACCTCTTTAACCCCTGATGAAATCCATGCGGTGGTAATGGCTGAACTGAAAAACACTGAATTTAATAATATTTATTACCTTTGGGAGTATAATAACCTAGAGGAATTTCAGAACTCTCTATCTGAATATGATGTGTTTTGTGTAATAAACGGCAATGAATATTCCCTTGAAATAACCAATGAAATATGCGGTCTATATAATATTGACTTTAATTCGGATGAAACAATTAAGATAGTTCAGTCTAAATATGAAGTAAATGAAGTTTGCAGGCGTAGTAAAATTCCTGTTTGCAGAGAGATTATAAAGAATGATTCACTGCTTACGAAAGCTGAAGAGCAGAAGATAGAAGAGTGGGGATATCCTATTTTTGCAAAACCTGTTCATGGATGCGGTTCTCTTGGAGTTTCAAAACTCTTTGATAAAGCAAGTGTTCTCAAATACCTTGATACAAACACTCATTCTTCCGTTTTACTGCAGGAATATCTTGAGGGTAAAGAATATTTAGTTGACATAGTGTCATTTGAGGGAAATCATTATGTTTCTTTTGTCGGAGTATATAAAAAAGACCTTATTAAGAATATTCCTGTCTATAATTATGCAGAAATTGTACCGTTTGAAACAGCAGAAGCAAAAGCTATTATTGCTTATATTAAAAGAGTTCTGGATACAGTAGGGTGGAGAAACGGTCTATCTCATAATGAAATAATGTTTACTGTTAACGGTCCTATATTAATCGAAATAAATGGAAGGCAGTCAGGCAGTCACAACTACATAAACAAAATGGCATATTACGCATACGGAAGAGATCAGTTTGATATTTTAATTGACTGTATTTATAACAAAAACGCTGCTGAACATAAATGTCATCCGAAAGAAGCAGAGTTCACCAGGTATATCTTTTTAAATAATTTTAAAGAGAATAAAATAATGAAAGAATTTAATATTGAAAAAATAAACACCCTACAATCATATAAGGAACAAATTATTTTTATAAAAAAAGGAGATAAAATTCCCCTTGCAGTATCGCTGGCTGATGTTATAGGAAATGTCATGCTCGCTAACAAAGACAAGCAGCAGTTAGAAAGAGATTATACGACTGTTTATAATATGATGTTGAATGAAGAACTTTTTTAGAAAGAATACTTAATGAGTAAAGATAATAATCCCAATGCTTTTGTATATGTCTCCTTAATACTTACTATTGTTATAGATGCTTTAGGGATTGGACTGGTTTTTCCAGTATTTGCATCCCTGTTTAGTAAAGCAGACGGAATTCTTCCTGTTTGGATGTCTGTTACCGAAAGTAATTTACTCTATGGCATTACTCTGGCATCTTTTCCTATTGGTATGTTTTTAGGAGCACCGATACTTGGAGATTTATCTGATCACTGGGGAAGGAAAAAAGTTCTGCTTATTTGTTTATATGCAGAATGTCTGGGAATGTGGCTATGTGCCGGGGCTTTACTATTGAACAGTCTTATATTTATTATTGTATTTAGGTTTTTTACAGGACTTTTTGCAGGAAGTATAGGTATAGCTCAAGCTGCAGTTGTAGATATTAGTCCACCTCATAAAAAAGCTGTTAATCTAAGCTTAATATCGATAGCACTTGGAGTAGGTTTTGCTATCGGTCCTGTAGCAGGAAGCTATTTTGTTGTAAGTTCCTTTTTTTCTAAATTTGGATATTCTGGTCCTTTTATTTTTGCCGGTACTCTTGCTTTCTTAAATGGAACTCTACTTCTTACATTATTTAAAGAAACAAGTGAGAACTTAAAAGGAGGTAAAATTGTTTTATATAAAGGCTTCATGTTATTTCTGTCAGGTTTTTCAAGCCGAAGACTAAAAAATCTCGCTGTAGCATTACTTTTTATCCAAATAGCCTGGATTCTGTATTTTCAAACAGCTTCTCTTCTTATGGTTGAGGTTTTTAATTATGACATATCCCAGTTAGGCCGTTTTATTTCCTATATTGCAGCTGTCTATGGTGTAGTATTAATTGTAATAATACGTATTTTAGGAAAGTTTTTTTCTGTTGAAAAACTTTTTTTATACTCCTGTTCAATACTGGGGATAGGTTTAATAATTGCTACTTATAAATCAGAAATGGCTGCCTGGATTGCTGTTATTCCAATCGCTGCCGGATCAGGTTTGGGTTATCTATCTATTTTAACTATGTTCTCTAATTCAGTTAATAAAAAATCACAGGGATGGGTTATGGGAATTGTTGGTTCTATAGTTGCTGCTGCAAGCTGCTTTGGTTCCATAATTGCCGGAATTGTTACCAGTATTTCTTTTTCAGCTACTTTTGCTATTGGAGTTATTTTTCCAATAATTGCATTGCTCGTAATAAAATATAGAATAGTATCTATTAAGAAGTAACAACAAGCAGTGTCTCTTTAATATAAACTTTCCTGGAACGACATGGAGTGTCTTTTTTATCTATTCCTCTGTCATATTTATGATTTGACGACATCACTAAAGTGATGAACTCTGACACGACGAAATAATGTTGACAGGTAATGTCAGAGTTCAATGCTTTAGCATTGCCTAATTTTCATGATTAAACTCAAAATATTCCAGTTGCTTCCAGTTTTGCCCATATGTCAGCTTCAATTATTTCATCCAGAGTAGGCTGTTGAATGACCTTATGAAGTGACATTACTTTCTCTATGATTTTCCATATTTGGGTAAAAGAGATTTCACCTTTCTGAAATCGTTCTGCAGCAATTTCATTGGATGCGTTCATTACGGCTGGTAAAGTCCCGCCCGCATATAATGCGTTGTATGCAAAGTCAATGCTAGGGAAACGATTCCGATCAGGTTTCTCAAATGATAAATTAGCGATTTTTTCAAAGTTCAATGGTTCAAGTCCGCCTGGTATTTTTTCAGGGTATGTTAAAGCATATTGTATAGGAAACCTCATGTCAGCTACATTCATCTGTGCTAAAACAGTACCGTCAATAAACTCAACCATTGAATGAATAATTGATTGCGGGTGTATTATTACATCTATTTTATCCGGTGTTACATTAAACAGCCACTTTGCCTCAATCATTTCAAGGGCTTTGTTCATTAAACTGGCGGAATCCAGTGTTACCTTCGGCCCCATATCCCAAGTAGGATGTGCAAGAGCTTCTTTATAGGTTGCTTTTTCAATTTGTTCAATTGAACAGTTCCTGAATGCCCCACCGCTAGCAGTTAATATTAGTCGTGAAATATCGCTGTTTTGCTTATCCTCCAGACACTGAAAAAGAGCGCTGTGTTCGCTATCTACCGGTAGCATTTTTACACCGTATTTAGCTGCTTCAGCCATAACAAGTTCCCCGGCCATAACAAGAATTTCTTTGCTGGCAATTGCAATATCTTTTCCAGCTCTGATTGCTTCCAGGACAGGATGTAATGCAGAAGTTCCGACTACAGCGCATAATACTATATCAACTTCAGGCGCTGTGGATATTTCTATCATGCCTTCAGTGTCGGCAAGAACTTTTGTATCTTTATGAGTTATCTGAGATAATTGTTTGGTATACGGTTTCGCGCAAACGATATTTTTGCAGTTTAATGTTTTAGCTTGACAGGCAAGCAGTTCAATGCTTGAGTTTGCCGCAATACCGTGAACTTTAAACCTGTCTTTCAGTTGTTGTATTACTTTAACTGTATTTTTCCCGATGGAACCTGTAGAACCGAGTATTGTAATTGTTTTCATTATTCACCTAAATTTTTAACCGCAGTCACTGTTTGACGTATAAACTGATTACGCTAATTTAACGAATTTTTTATAATAACACTTATTGATTTTTTTTAAAAATCAATAAGTAATTAGTGTTAATTGGTGAAATTAGTGGCTAATTTTTTCGTTCTTAGCGGTTATTCTTTTCCACGATTATCGTGACCGGGCCGGAGTTATGTATTTCCACTTCCATTTTTGCTCCGAAGATACCGGTAGCAACGGGGATGCCTGACTTTTTAATTTCATCAATAAAATACTCATAAAGAGGAATTGCAGTTTCTGGTCTAGCTGCTTCAGTAAAACTCGGACGATTACCTTTTCTGGCATCACCATATAGAGTAAATTGCGAAATAACTAAAATTTCTCCTTTTACATCCTTAAGAGAAAGATTCATTTTGCCGTTATTGTCTTCAAAAACACGCATATTTGCAACTTTACCTGCCACAAATTTAGCTTCATTTTCTGTGTCTGAATGAGTAATTCCCAGTAAAACGACAAAGCCTTTATTAATTTGTCCGACGATTATGTTGTCTACTTTTACAGATGCGCACGAAACCCGCTGTATTACTGCTTTCATTATATATTCCAAAATTTATTTAGGGTTAACAAAACACCTTATTAAAGGTTATCAGGTTGAACTTTATAACTTTACGAACCTGACGAACTTTACGAACCTGACGAACCTGACGAACCTGACAACAACATTGCTTCTTTATTCGAATCCGGTTCCACTATTACAGTTAGTGCCTGCAGCGGTGCCGGCTGAACATTTGCTTGATGCAGCAGTTCCAGCATTGCATCCACCTACGGCTTCCGGACCTGCAGAACAGGCATTTGATCCTGCCTGATCACCGTTACAGCAGGCGGCACTTGAGTAAGCAAATGGGAATGTCTTATATAAAATTGGTTTTTTGTATTTCATATAATTATTTTTCTTTCGTTAAATTTTATCTTTATTTATAAACAGTTTATATGGGAATTTAATTTTCCATTGATTATCGGTATCGATGGACTTTTTGCCAATAGCCTTATTCTTATATCTCAGGATATATTTATGATTACCCTCAGTCTGTATATGAACGACATCAAGATCCAATAAGCTATGACAAAAGTTAAAGATACGGGATTTTGTCAATAAATTTGAAATAAAACTTAACGGACGTGTAAAATAAGGGATCGTGAACTTTTTGAAAATTAAAAGTCTATGGAGTAAATATCCTCTTCTTCCGGATAAAAGACTGATTAACCTAGTCTCTCTTTTTGCTGATATTACTTTTCCTATAATATCCTCAAATTTAATAAAATATGGATCTATTTTATTATTGTTATCTCCTCTTGTAATAACACTATTGTCATATTTTTTTATAATTCTGTGAACTACATCAAAAGGTTTTTCAGGGTGCGGGTATATGATTATATCACCTATGCATACTTCATCAAAAGAGGTATAAGTATATAAAGTCAACCCATCGCCACTTTTGAGAGTAGGGTACATGCTGGGACCGACACAGGTGTTGAACTTAGACTTGTAGTTGTCGTTTGATGCTTGGTGCTCGATGTCTGATGCCTGGATATTCTGGTTATTATCAACTATTTTATCAAAATTATTATCCATGGAATATTCCGGTTTGCCGGATTCAAGTTTGTAGTACAGTTTATTCAACGTCAACCTCATAACTATCAAGTTAAGGCTAATTTGTTGAATTAGGGTGTGTTGCATTTATGTTTATTACAGGAAAACATTTCTGAAGCATTGAACTCTGACATGACCGATTAATATTGTCTCGTAAAGTTAGAGTTCACAACTTTAGTTGTGTCTTTCGTACTGCTTTGCAATAAAGTGTTTACGCCTTAAGTTGTTAGCTATGAGGGTAAACCTTGTTTTTGTTTTGTCGAGTTGTTTAACTTTGTTGGTTTAGGCACAAAATAAATAAAGTAGTTGCCAATTGTAAAAAATTTACTAAATTAATGAACAAACAAAAGTATACCTCTGAATTCATTTTACAAGAAGGGTTGTACCTTTTTAGATGATATGTACGAAGGATTAAGGTAGCATTGTTAACATTAAGTGATGTGCATATCGTTGAGTAGAGATGCAAGATTTATCCGCCATAGCTTCAGCGCCGGAGGATCTTGCGTCTAATACGAAGACAACGCTGTCTACTGTTATGCATAAGAATTTTTCTCTCCTATTCCACTTTTTTGGGCTTTAATTAAATATCGTGACTATTTTTTGTAAAAATATAGATTATCGTTTGAACCAGGACTATACTATTGTAGTTTATTTCAACTTTCAACTTTCAACTTTCAACTTTCAACTTTCAACTTTCAACTTTCAACTTTCAACTTT
>CAZGAI010000165.1:0-7633 GCA_964523175.1 uncultured Victivallales bacterium
AACACAGGAAGGTGGAGTTTTTGAGTTGAACTCAAAACTTCCACCAGCTATTGGCTGCATATATTGGAGAACTGCTGCTGCACCAAATACCGGAATACTAACTCCGTGGTACGTAGGCATTATGGATACTCCAAACTCATATTACTATTCCGGAGATTTGGACAAAGTGTTAACAGCTGATTATCATTTCAATCCCAAATCGTACAGTTATGAACCTAACTACAAAAAAGTCTGGTGGATATTTAGAAAACTGCAGGCCCAGGTCAATACGAATAGTATGAAAAAAACTTCAGTGGTTAGGAAAATATGGGATAAAGAAGAGAACAAGTTGATAACAGCTCAATCAAATATTCAGTCTGAGGCAATGAAATTGTACAAAAAAAATAAAAGTGCTGCTTATAAATACTTAACTGCCTATTGCAATGATGTTTCAGCGAAAGTAGTTAAGCAAGCACAACAGCTTTCTAAAAAGCTTCCTGAATTAAAAGAAAATCCTAATGATGTCCTTGATCCTGGAGCAAAACCGGTTCAGATTTGTACACCTACAGGAGAAACAAGTCCAGCTGCTACAGACTAAGGATAATTCATTACTCATTTGACTTTTGTACAGTTGGATTTGTTTCAGGAATATCAAGGTAACGAAGTGTTTTAAGAGATATCTCCCGGAATGCCGGCCCTGCAACTGTTCCCCCATAATATTTTCCCTGTGGTTCATCCAACACAAGCAGCAGTATAAAAGCAGGATCATCCGCAGGAACAAATCCGATAAAACTTGCGAAATATTGCGAATGTGAATATGCTCCGTTCACCCATTTTTGGGATGTTCCTGTTTTGCCGGCCACTTCATATCCAGGTACACCTGCACGCCATGCTGTCCCTCCGCGTTTTGTAACAAGTTTCATCATTTCAACTATTTCTTTAACAGCACTTTTATTCTTTATTACTTCACCTTCCGATTTGACGGGAAACTTATATACATTTTCAGTTTCTATATCTACAATTTTATCCACTATTTTAAGTTTCATGCGTTCCCCATTATTAGCGAGGGCAATATAAGCCCCTAATAGCTGTAAAGGAGAAACCAATATGCCCTGCCCAATAGGAAAACGGGTAATTGATAACTTGTCCCAATTTTTAACTTTCCGCAGAATCCCTGTTGCTTCAGGTTGAAACGGAATATTTGTTTTCTGTCCAAAACCATACTGTCTCAAAAGGTGGTATAATCTCTGTTCACCCATTGCAAGGGCTATTTTAGCTGTTCCTATATTGCTTGATTTCTGTACAATTTCTGTAACGTCTATATTGCCATAAGAATGTGTATCTCTCAATCCCCTCCCTGCGTATGTCCAATAACCGTTTTCACAGAAAAATTTAGTTTCCGGCGTTATAATACCCAAATCCAAGGCTTTACAAATCACTAACGGTTTCATAGTAGATCCCGGCTCAAATCCATCTGTAACAGTTCTATTAACCCAGGCGTCAGGTCTTATGTCTTTTCTTTCATTTGGATTAAACGTAGGGCGTTGCGCCATTGCTAAAATAGAACCTGTCTTAGGGTTTACCATCACTGCATACGCGGCCTTAGGTTTCCATTTTTCCATTACTTTATCAAGTTCTTCCTCCACAATAGCCTGAATTGGTTCCCTAATCGTTAGATAAATATCTTTACCCGATTTACTTTCAGCTAACTTACTGTATCCGTAAGTAAGTGGGATTCCCTCTCTTGATCTCTCAAAAACAGATTCCTTAGCCTTAACTGGAGATAGTAAACTATTATATGCTTTTTCTATACCGCTGACAGGAACAACCTTCAGCTGATCCATATTTATAAATCCCAACACATTGGAAAGCAATTTATTCTTTGGATAATAACGTTTAACACTGTCATAAAAATATATTCCTTTAAATTTTCTATCTTTTACTTCTGCTTTAATACTTTCGGCTTCCTCTAATGGTACAGCATTTTTTATTACAACCTCATATATTTTATGTCTATTTCTTTGCTTAGTGGCAAGTCTTTTGAATATAACAGTAGGATTTACATGTAGTTTTCGAGAGAAAAAGCCTGCCATTTCACGACACTTATCTTTTCCCCCTACAAGTTGAGGATTAGCTCTAATATTTGTGCAAGGGACATTTCCAACAAGCAAATAACCATTTTTGTCATAAATTTGCCCACGTATCCCCTGATTTTTCTTTACTGCAGTATATTTTTTTTTAGCCTTTGAATATAAAGTATTATGTTCTACGATCTGCACGTTATACAGACGTAAAGCCAGATACATGAAAGCCAGCACTAATGCCAGAGCTATAATAATTATTCTCGCAGCATATGACGATCGACCCATTATTTTCTCCCTTAACAAGTAACAAATAAGCACTAAAGAACAAGCACCAAACATCAATCTTCAAATATTTCCACCATAACACTTTAAGCGTAGGAGGACATTGAAATTTTATGTCATTGGTATTGGTTTATCATTTGAAGTGAAAAAAGCTTTACATCAAAGTAAAAAAAATGTTAATGTTGGAGTACCGCCTTCAGGCGACCCCCAGCGGATGTTGGAAATTTCAAAATGAGGCTTAAGGTTTCGTGATCGTTGTCGTAATCGTTATCTTGCTCGATAAAGACAACGATAAAGATTTTTTACTTCAAGTCTCATACAAGGCGGAATGTTGTAATTCTGGAAAAACCTGCTAAAGGAGGAACTCCAACTGCTATTATTCAATAGCATTGATTTGCATATTGATATTTCCACTTTATTCAGGAAATGTCAAACGTTTTAGCCCTCCAGCTAAACTGGAGGTTTACCAATTATTATAATTATCGACTGTTGTATGCCAGCTGCCTTATTACTTTATTTCTATTATACTGGTTTGATCTATTCGTATTTGAATGAACAACCTGAAATGGTGCAGGTGTGTTAAGCCCTAATTGATGCTGCCTTATTTTAGAGACTATGTACTCTTTTCTACTAAGATTCTCTAATTTAATTTTTAAATTTTGTATTTCTCTCAGAAGTTTATAAGAATTTAAATCATTTTTTGAAATTACACGGTTCATTTTTTCACTCTGTCCATCGAAATACAAAGCTGCACCGAATACACCGCTGAACAAACAAATAAGAATAAGGGAATACACTCCAACATGTATTATTAAGCTTTTCTCATTTTTTTTATTATTTCTTCTACGAACTGAGCCTTTCTTTGCTCTTAAGTTCATATCGCTACCCTCCCCCTTCTTTATCAATTTAGGGATTTAGTGATTTAGTGATTTTCAAATCTATAGAGTCACAATTTCTCAGCTACTCTCATCTTGGCAGAAGCAGCTCTTCTATTACTTTGAATTTCCGCATTGCCGGCTGTTAACGGTTTTTTTGTTAATATTTTTAATTGAGGTACATGTCCACACTTACAAATTGGAAGTCCTGGTGGACATAAGCATTGGGTTGCCTCTCTTTTAAATATGTTCTTTACAATTCTATCTTCTAACGAATGATAACTTATTACTGCTACCTTTCCTGCGGGACTTAATATGTCAATCACTGCCTCAAGAGATTCTTCAAGTTCTACTAATTCATCATTTACGGCGATTCTTAAAGCCTGAAAACATAATGTTGGAACTGGAAGACCACCTTTGCGCGGACTTGGCAAAACAACTTCACATAAATCTGCCAGTTCCTTAGTACTAAACCAAGGCTTCAGTTTTCTTCTTTCTATAATCGCTTCAGCCAACCACCATGGTTTTTTAACTTCACCGAAATCTCTAAAAATATGAGCTAATTCTTCTTTTGAGGCATGGTTAAGTATTCGAGCCGCCGTTTTATTGTTTTTCCTATCCATTCTCATATCAAGAGGACCATTAAACCGATGAGAAAATCCTCTTTCAGCTTCATCTATTTGCGGCGACGAAACACCTATGTCCAAAAGGACTGCATCAGCGTAATCCCAGCCAACACTGTCCATTATATCTTCTATTTCACTAAATTTACCTTTTACGAGATTAATCCGTTCCGATGCAAACTCAAGTACTATTTCTGCATGTTTAATCGCATTATCATCTCTGTCAATTCCAAGCAGTTCAATTTCTTTGTTTTCCTGCAGAATTAAAGAACTATGTCCACCGTATCCAAGAGTGCAATCTATTACCCTGCATGCTCCTTCTTTCGGTATCAGATACTCCAATACTTCCGCAGCCATTACTGGTATGTGTTTTTGACGCTCTGAATCTGAAATTATCATTTTTTCAACAATCTTTTAATATTTTTTCTTCCCATATCTATTATTTTATTTGAAAAATCAATATCTTCGCCTCCAGACAAACTTAAAACTGCGCGCCTCATATATGCTAATAAAGGCGGCAAATCATGGACATTTCTGCCATTAGCCATAGCAAGAGTTCTCAACCTAAAACCATCAAATTCCTGTACTGTCATAATTAACTCTCCTTATATTCTTCTATACTCTGCAGAACATCCAGCATTTCCTCATCGCTCATCTGCTCTTTTTTCCAGTTCTCTTTTGACCATATCTGAATATTATTAAAAGCACCAACCAGCACTAAGTCTGTATCAATAACAGCGTTCTTTTTAATTTCTGCATATTCAAGCAGGCTTTCAGTAATACCTATACGCCCCTGCTTATCGCAACGGCACTCGCGGGCCTTTGCCCCTAATCGTGCTAAAGCTATAGAAGCTTTTGGGTCGGCAATAGAAACTTTCCTCAGCTTTTCTGCTAACCGTTTAAAGGAAGCATAGGTCATTAACTGTATCGTATTATTTCTCCCCGGAAGGGTGTAAAATATATTCTCCCCTCCTTTAACACGCCAGTCTTTAGGTATAGCAATTCTCCTTTGCGAATCTATTGCATGAATAAATTCACCAGCAAAAAGCAGTTCTGAATTGTCTATTACCCTTTTATCCATCTTTTTACCCCTAAATGATCCTTTCTACAACTATTTTACCCTAATAGGCGCAAAAAAACAAGATGTAAATAAGCTAAATACATATAAAAATGGTTTTTTTATGTTTATCATCCATACACGCAAATTTACTATTCTCAAAAACTGAACGAATCATTTTGCAAAAAGAATCGGGCATCTACCCTGATAAAAACAGGATAGATGCCCGAATTAAAAAATTGTCAAATATTGCAAATCACTCTGATGAAACTTTATCCCGAACTATCCCATCGTAGCAACCATGACCGCCTTAATTGTATGCAGTCTGTTTTCGGCTTCATCAAATGCAACAGAGTGACGGCTTCTGAAAACCTCGTCTGTCACCTCTCTAATATCCAAATTCTGTTCCTCTTTAAATTTTCGGGCATTTTGAGTTTTAAAATCATGAAATGCAGGAAGACAGTGCATAAATAATACGTTTTCATTTCCTGTTTTATTAAGCATATCCATTGTTACACGGTACGGAGTTAATAATTTTACTCTTTCAGCATAATCAACTTTTTCGCCCATGGAGACCCATACATCAGTATAAATAGCATCAGCACCCTTCACTGCTTTGTCTACATCATCTGTAAATTCAATAACAGCACCTGTCTGTTTAGAGTAATCCTGCATCTTCGCGACAATGGCCGGATCAGGAGCCAATTCCTTCGGCCCCAGTGCTACAAAATGCATTCCCATTTTAGCTGCGCCATACATTAACGCGTATCCCATATTGTTTCTTGTATCACCTGTAAAAACCAGTTTAATTCCACTAAGAATTTTATTGCCGAGATGTTCTTCAATTGTAAGCAGGTCAGCCAGCACTTGTGTAGGATGGTCATCATCGGTTAAGCCATTCCAGACAGGCACTCCTGAATGTTCAGCTAGTTCTTCTACAACTTTCTGTTCATACCCACGGTACTCAATCCCGTCAAAGTAGCGTCCAAAAACTTTTGCAGAGTCTTCTAATGACTCCTTGACCTGAAATTGAGAATTAGTCAGATAGGTTACATGAGCCCCCTCTTCCAGGGCTGCAACTTCAAATGCACACCTTGTCCTAGTAGAAGTTTTATCAAAAAGTAATACAATGTTTTTTCCTTCCAGCTTCTTACCAATTATACCCATCCGTTTTTTTGCTTTCAAATCTTTCGATAAGTCAAGCATATAACGAATTTCTCCGGGAGTAAAATCATTTAGAGTTAAAAAGCTTCTACCTTTCAAATTAACGGCCATAATAAACCTCCTTCTAGTTAATAATGTAATTATTAATTTTTATTCACACTTCGCCGTAGCAGACGGATCACTACTGAACTTTGAGTTCAGCTCTTTCCAAGGGCATTGACATACATCTTGGCCCGCCTCTTCCTCTGGAAAGTTCAGAACTCGGTATAACGTTAAGCTTTATTCCATTGTCCTCCAATGTTCTATTCGTTACATAATTTCGTGAATACACAACAACCTCACCAGGCCTGATAGCCAACGTATTTGATCCGTCATTCCACTGTTCACGGCTGGCTATAATTTTATCCCCACTACCACATCTGATTAGTGTAATATCCCTTTTTAAATATTTTTCAAGAATTTTCTGTAAGTTTCTAACTTCTTTACGCACCTTTAGCCCGCTTGGACCATGTGTTATAGCATAAACATTTAACGGCCCTTCTATTCCGCCGTGAACTGTAAACTTATCATGATCAACCTGTGTAAATACAGTATCAAGATGCATGTAGGCACGTGTAGAAGGAATTTGAAAAGCCAGAACAGTTTTCAGCCTATTTTCAGGATTAATATTAGTGTTAAACAAACGCCTACAAAGCTTTTCAATAGATTTAGTTTCAGTTCTTTGAGATATACCTATCGCTAAAATATCCTTACCCAAAACCAATATATCCCCACCTTCAATACTTGTCGTATCCTCTCTATGATACCACATAGGAATCTGTTGTTCAGCAAATTCCGGATGAAAATAAAATATGTATTTAGCAAAAATAGTCTCTCTGCGTCTTGTTACAGTATGCATGTGATTAAGTGAAATCCCTGAACCTATCGTAACAAAAGGGTCTCTGGTAAAATAAAGGTTCGGCAGAGGGTCACAGATAAATGGGTAATCAGCATTTACCATTTCAGTTAAACTGCTTAATCTATAAGCTACCTCATCTTTACGGATACCGGCCATTAGTTTATCTATCAGAGCCTCGTTATCAAAATTTAACAGATAATTAATAACAGAATCTCTAACTTGTTCATCAAAAACATTTGCTTCATCCAGAAACTCGGATAAAAATTTAAGTTTGACCTGTTCTTGTCCAATTGCTTCAGAAGCCAGCTTTTCCAAATAATAAACTTCTACACCTTCTTTTCTTAGTACATCTGCAAAAAAATCATGTTCCTGCTGAGCAACCTCCAAATATGGAATGTCATCAAATAACAACTTCTCCAGCACTTCCGGTGTTAAATTTTCTATTTCCTTAGATGGTCTATGCAGCAAAACCTTTTTTAACTCACCTATTTCAGAATAGACATTCAGCTTCATTTTTAACCTCCCGTAATTAGAGCCCGTTTGTAAAGTACATCCGAGCTCAGTTATCAGTAAAAAGTAATTAGTTGTCAGTATAGTTATCGCTACTTATAACTATTTTAGCAGAGAAGTATCTAATAAAACTGATGACTGTTTACTGCTCACTTTGGTCT
>CAZGAI010000166.1:0-7600 GCA_964523175.1 uncultured Victivallales bacterium
CTACTGAAACCCCACCCGGCAACTTCGCCTAAGTTGTATATGGATTCCCTTTTAGTCGGTTCTTCATTCATCAGAAGAATATAACCTGCAGCCTCTCCTAAGCTTAGGCCATTTCTATTTTTATCAAAAGGTTTAGATATGGAGTCACTTAAAGCCATAAGTCCCGAAAATCCTGAAAAGACAAACTCACTGACACAATCACATGCAACAATCAAAGCGCAGTCAATTTCACCTGTAGAAATCATCATAGCAGCCTTTGCTATCGCAACGGTGGAAGAGGCACAGGCGGCTGAAATAAGAACTCCGGAATTTTCTTTAACTCCGGTAAGTTTTTCAACTTTGCGGAGAAAATTCTGAAGGCTACTTCTTTCTGAGTTTTTTTTACCTTTCAATATATCTTTCTCAAGTAAATCAATTTCACCCGTCGTTGTTGCCAAAAACAGACATGCATCTTTAGGAATAATCGGCATTCGATAACTAAAGAGATTTTTAAGCATCTGCATAACGAGAGATTCATCTACATTTTGATCAAGTCCATTAATAATAGCTGCATTATCGGTAAGAAAGTTCTCAGTGCTGATTCGGCTAATTCTTTCAATTGCTGTTTTGCCTCTAAGCAAGCCATTCCAGCAGAAATCAAGCCCATTACCATATGGAGTAATTACCTCATAATCGACAACTATCGAACGAGAAGCAAATGTATCATTTATTTTTAAAGGCATGCAATCTCTCTTAACTTTCATTTATTTTTATCTGCTATATCGATTATTTAAAATCATATTCTGATAAGGTCACTTCAATTACAAATTAAACTGATTATCGTAAATAATTGGATCAGAGATAATTTTTATTTTTAATTGAGCTATCTTCATATTGTTACATGTAACTTTCGAATTTACAATACTAAAAGGTGAATGCGCCTCATTTACTACTCTTGATTCAAATTCTAATATATTTCCAGGTTGAACCTGAGAATAAAATTTTATGCTCTTCATCTCGCTTAAATGTATTTGAATAGAATCACTCGCTAAAATTCTTTCAGAAGGATTGGATTCAAGTTGAACACTCGAGTTCTGGTAACAGGAATAGACTTGCTTTTTAACAGATGTTTCCAGCCAAATCATCAGTTTAACTAAAAGAGTTTTAATGATACAAATACCCGGCAATATAGGATTATTCAGAAAATGTCCTTTAAAACCAATAAAATCCGCAGGAAAAAGAAAATGTGCCTCTGCTGTGTTTTCTATGCTATCAATTATCCTGAATTCCCTTATATTTTCTCTGATCTCTTTTTCTATTTGATTCATATACGCCAACCCAGTTGTTCGAAATTATTGAAAAACAAAAACATCTACTCTCTAACTTACAGCACATAAATGATTACTTTATTTCTTTAAGCCTGATAACTAATTGATAATTTAAGTCATTATTTTCATAGTAAATATTTTCTGGATATAATTTACCATTTTTACTTTTATATCCATAGTACTCTACAGACCAGATTCGATAATAATCGTCTAAGAAAACTCTCCATAACCAGCTTCTTTTCTTTAAGAACTTCTTTGCCAGTAAATAGTTATTATCACCGCCGAAGATATATTCAATTTTACCATCAAACTGCGGTTCAGTAAATATTATTTTACATTCTTCTTTAGTGATAATTGCTCTATCAGAAGGGACATCATTAAAATAAATATTTTTAATATCCGTGGTTATAAAACCGACAAAAGAACTAAGTTTTTTCAGCTTATCTATAGAGTAAGAATATTTAATTTTGCCATCAGTATCTTTTATTTGAAAAAGCCTGACCCCCGAAGGATCCAAGGCTACAAGAGTAAAACTGTTTTTCGCCAAATTCCTTTTAAAATAACCAAGAGAATAGAAAGAATCCCAGTAGTAATCAAAAGAAACACTGTTTACTATCTGCTGTTCAACAGGTATTTGCACTGCAAAATTTTCTTTTATCTGTGCAGGGTTGACATCAGTAACATCCATCAACTTAACCTGTTTGAATGGGTTCGTTGTTGAACATCCTCCGGACAAAAGAACTACAGCAATAATTAAATAAATTTTAAATTTCAATATGATGCTACTCACAGTAAGATTGTTATTTGTTACTTCAAAATTTGTATAGCTTGAAAACCAGTTTTGCCTAAATACCTATCTGCTATAGACAAGTCTAAAAAATACAGGCACAATAAATACAGCAGTAACAACACCCCAAAAAATTCCTATAGACACCGTAAAACCAACATAGTACAGCATAGGGTGATTTGCAAATAGAAGCCCCCCTGCCCCCATCAATGTCGTAAGTGCGGATAATATTACTGCTGTTACTGTACCAGTTTTTTCATTTGAGCGGCATGAATAAACCATAAATATCCCATAATCAATACATAGACCAAGGATAACAATAGATGATATAACACTCGGTGCGTTAAAAGACATTCCTAAAGCAGCAAATGTACCGAGTATACCTAATAGCCCGCTAAAAACAGGAATAACAGCAATTAGAGCCATTACAATATTCCTTAAGAATAGCATTGTTAACAAAGGAATCACAACCAGTGCAATCAACGACATATAAATAATTTCAGAAGAGATTGCCTGCGATAGCAGTTTGGATATAGATTTTCTTGATACAATAAATGAGTCTGAAAATGAACTGCATACGTTATTCATCATTGTAACATTTTGTTCTGTATCTGGAAAAAAAGAAAGTACTTGATAAGTGTTATCTCTTTGAATTATAAAACGTTTTATGACATTATTCATAAAATCAGGTAGTATATCTTTTACGTGTAACTCCATATAGATACTTTTAAAAAAAGGAGCAAAAGCATCCTGTGAAAAATCAAATTCAGAAGAATATTTTTTAATTAACTTCTTCAATTCAATTTCTTCTCCACCCCTCCAAAAATTCATCCACTGCTTAACGTTTTCTTTACGAGTCAATTCAGATGGCCACAAAGGAGCGATACTGGCAACCCTGTCAATGCCCATTTTGGCTACTGCTTCGGCATAAAGCTGTTCATTAAGTTTTAATGCCTGATTAAGTGTATTTCCCTGAGCTACAAGAATGGCTGTTTGGTTCTGTTGACCCCATATTTTATGAAATTGTTTTTCAGCCTTGAATACTTCAGGTTTGCTGCCGTCAAACTGAACTATGTCGTTATTAAACTTTAACCTCATCGTAAAGAAAATTGAAATTAGTATAAAAACACACCAGCCAAGCAATAAAAACTTATTTGCAGCCATATTAGGTGAGTTATTGCTCTTCTGTAATGTTGGCAACTCAGCCTTTTTGCCTCTAGTGAAAAAATGGGGGAGAAGGAAAATTGAGAAAAGTATACATATAAAAAGACTGATAACAGAGAAAAAAGCTAATTGATGATATCCCTCCACCCTGGAAAAGAAAAAAGAAGCCAATATACCAATAGTTGTTAAAGCACCTATTATAAGCGGCTTGTAGATTTTCTTAATATGACTGCTTGTATTACCGCCTACTCTAACAGCTACATACACATGAATTCCATAATCTATCGCTATTCCTGCCAGAACTCCTCCCATTCCTAAAACAAATAGTGCTAAATTATTAATAAATAGAGAGCATATTCCTGAACTGATAATAATACCTAAAAAAGGTAAAATAAATACAAGTACAGCTCGAATGCTTCTAAACATAAAAATAAATAACACGAAAAAGAGTAATGTTGCAATAGACACTATCACAACAATATCTTTCTTCATTACCTGCTCATTGCTTATTGAATGAAGATGACCACATATTATGGAACCGGATATGTATTCAGGCAGTTGCGCTAATTTACTGTTCAAGTAAAAAAGAAGCTTAGCACCTTCTTTCATGTCAGTGATTTTTACTGGAGTACTAAGTATCAGTAGCAGATGTTGTCCATCGTTACTGATAAAATGTCCATCTACTATATTTATTTTGTACCCCTGCGCTGAACTAAGTTTTTGCAGGGAAACTAAAAGCGGTGCTTTAATGCCAAGCGGATCAGATCGGGCAAAAGAACTATAAAAAGAAAAACCGGGATTTAAAACCAGTGTGTTGTAGATATTTTTTAACGCCGACTTCACACCTTCCGGCGAAATTTTCTGTTTTGCTGCCTCCAATTCCTGCTTAGTAATTAATTGGGGTGCATATTCCAGTAACTTACGGGTTTCCCTCATATAGTCAATTTTTGAAAGACCGTTTACAACCTCGGTAATATATGGCGGATTTAATTCAGCAGACAATTTATCTGCTGCAATAATCAGTTTGTTCTGCAATACATCAGGTTTATTCAGTTTTAAGGAAATAACAACTTTGTCGGAAAAATCTGAATTCTGAAGAAAATGAATATCACGTATAATCTTACTTCCTGATGGAAGCATTAAATCTATGTTACTCTTGAAGGATATAGTAGACAGTCTGAACAATGAAATAACTGTAAATACAAAAAGTAAAAGTAGTATATATACTCTATACTTACCTACAAAGTTATAGATTTTAGTAAAAGCTGAATCAAACATTTAAAATTTCGCACTCCAGGCTGTGAGTGGAATTTGTTTATCAAGTTTAGTATCTAAGAAGCTTAATGTTGTCTTATCTCCATTTTTTTCTCCTATTGTTATTTTGTTTAAATAACGAAGATCTTCGTTAAACATAATTGTTATATTTGCTACTAAATCAGAAGATGCTGCAGATTTAAGTGGAGCAAATGATAGTGATAAAGGTTTCTCCGAAATAACAGAAACTCTGTAGTCATCCATTAAAGATTTATAGTTACCTGACAGCCAGTTATTCATATGGTTAAAAATCGCATTAAATGCAGGGTTATTTTTCATGGAAATAGTCTTAACGCTGTCTGTATCCGCATTCCATTGAGATATTTCACTACCCTTAACAACCAGTCCATACCGAACTGGTTTATAAACATGCCAGGTAAAAAGACTAGGCTTTTTGATATAAATCATCCCTTCAATGGTCAGTTCTTTAGTAAAAAGAGAGATTTTCTTTTTTTGTATAAATTTGGATTGGATCGAGCTTATATCTTTTGTTTTTAAATCTAATTCTGCCAGAATTTTAAATGTCTGGTTATTGCCTAGTGCAGCAGAAAAGAGAGAAATACACAAATTATATAAAACAAAAATAAACAGTAAATATTTATAAATCATATCTATTCCTTTTTGCTACTCGCATTACTCGTCATTTCTTTTTCTACATCCGTCAAAAAATATTTTCTTTTAAAATTCGCCCAAAAAGGAATATAATTTAATACAAGTATAAAAATCACAAGAAATGTAGTTAGCACGGCTCCGGAAAACAAACCAAATGCAACCGCCAAACCTATAGAAGCAGTAACCCAGATAGTCGCAGCTGTAGTTAAACCACGCGTTGTGCTTCCCGACTTAAAAATAACTCCGGCTCCGATAAACCCAATGCCAGAAACAATTTGAGCTGCTATTCGACTTGGATCTACAACACTTGTATAAAATGCCGTTCCTTTACAATGCGTCGATAATAATCCAAAACAACAAGCACCCAGAGCAATTGCTGCATATGTTCTTAAACCGGCAGGGCTTTTATGATATTCTCTTTCTAAACCAATCAAAGATCCCAAAATAAAAGCTAATAAAATCTTTCCAATAATTATCAACTCAGCTATATACCACTCCATAATAAACCTCTCCTTATATAATTAACTTTCTTCCCAAATTTTTATTTCGCCTGATGCCAGCAGAGCACCATCCTTATACACAGAACCATCTATTATAGAAAATTCACCAAATGCTGCCTGTTCTCTACCTTTAATAATTAATACATCCCCGCTTTTCGCTTTGCCAAGTACTTCAAAATTCTTACATCCAAGTAAAAAACCTTTAAGCGGTTTTTCTGGTGTTGAATTGCCGGTAACCCCGGCATAGGTGGCCATTGCCTGGGCTATCATTTCCAAAAAGACAACTTCATCAATAAAACCATTTTTATCAATAAATGGAGAGTTCTCCGGGATTTTAAAGGAGACATGTGCCTCTCTATCAGCCAAATAGATAATTTTATCAACAAAGCGCATTGATCCATGGTGAGGAATCAAATTATCTATATCTGCGGGAAAACTTAATGCTTTTAATTTCTTCAATATTCAGACCTTTTATCAAAAAAACGGGTTGGTTTTCTCGAACCTGATTTATAAACCCGTTCATTTAACGAATTACGATTTATTACATTAATCTGCAGTTTTACCCGTATTCGTGCTTTTATTCTATCTGATATTATTTTATCAGCACCCAAAACATCTTCTTTTAAAGCGATAAACACTTGTACTTGATCAGATAATTCACTTTCTTTCTGGATTTCTATGAAATAGTCAGAGACAAAATCAGCCTCTTCAAGCACCGAAAAGAGTGATTGAGGATATATCGTGGTTCCCTGTACTTTCATCATTTGTTTATTTCTCCCAACAATCGGACCAAGACGAAGTGAGTTTCTTCTGCATGCACAAGGTGTATCAATAATAAAACTTATATCACCGGTTTTAAATCTAATAAGTGGCATACCTTCCAGAGCTAGAGGTGTTACAACAACTTCTCCAATATTACCAGAAGGTAGCACATACCCATTTTTATCGATAATTTCAACTATAGCTAAATCAGGGAGAAGGTGTCCTCCAGCCTGTTTGTCACACTCACAAAAAGTAGTAATAGTTTCAGTAGAAGCATAAGTAGAGTATATTTTTGCCCCCCATAGTCTCTGTAACTCTTCAGCAACAAAAAGCGGATGCATATCAATATCTTTAATAGGTTCACCTATGCAGATAAGTCTATTAACATTCAAGTCATCAGGCATAATACCTATACTGTTCATAAAAATCCCTAATTTTTTCAGGAATGTTGGAACTCCAACAATTACTGTAGGCTTCAAACTGTTAATAATTTCCGCATGACTTTCGATTACTCCTACTCCATTTCTAATAACAGAAGCTCCAATGTTCCTTAGCCCAAGAAAATACGCGAGTCCGGCTATGAAGCATCTGTCCATTGTGCATGTCAGCAGTACTGTATCTTTAGATGTTATACCTGATGCTTTCAATGATTTTGCTTCATTGTACGCCAAGCGACATAAGTCATTCTCGGTATATATTATTTTTGTAGGTATTCCTGTCGTTCCGGAAGATAAAACAATATCAACAATTTTTTCAGTCGAAACAGCTATAAAATCATCATTAAAACTCTCAATATCTTTTTTTTCAGTTATAGGTAAATTTATAAGATTGTCCAAAGATACATCTTCAGGAGTTATTCCATGTAATACCTTTTTATAGTAGGGAGAGTTATGTTTGCAGTACTGGATATGTTCTTTTAAAAGATTGTTCTGTATTTTTTCAATAACATTGCGTTCAGAGAAATCTATATTTTCAAAACGTGAGAAATCATAAGGCTTACTATTGTCTGGCATAGAATTCATATTTATCTTTTTTACTCCAAACTGTTTTTTATAAAGTTCCTCAAAGTCTTCTGAGTTTCTTAATGTGTATTCATCTCCAAATTCTCCTTTCCAAAATTTTATTTGCTCTGTATCTTCCATATTATATTACCC
>CAZGAI010000167.1:0-7572 GCA_964523175.1 uncultured Victivallales bacterium
AGCAAATGGCATGCTGTTAAATTTAGATATTATCTTTTTATTGAAACGCCCATGACATTCTTGTTTAAGTTTATAATTAACAATCTTAAAAAACCAGAAGGTCAAAGATTGATGAATATTACCATTGGTCAATTGACTTCAGGCTGTTAAAATTCAACCATGAACGTTTTCTTCAACATACTTGATAACAGAACCAACTGTGATCAGCTTTTCTGCATCTTCATCCGGAATATCAGCGCCAAATTCTTCTTCAAGAGCCATGATAAGCTCAACCTGGTCTAATGAGTCAGCTCCAAGGTCTTCTGTAAATTTAGCTTCTGGTGTTACCTGATCTTCCGAAACACCAAGTTGAGTTACTACGATTTCTTTTACTTTATTTGCTGTGGTTGCCATGATTTTAATCTCCTATTTTATTTATAGTTCAATTTGAACTAATTCAATTTTTCTACTTAATGTACACGTTAAATTATAACGTGCTCATAATGTATGCACACGTTAACATATATCAAGTAAAAAAAAGAATTTTTTACTTTTTTTATTCTAGTTTTGCGATTGAATTTCTGATTATGAGCTTAGATTCAATACACTTAGATATGGAGGGATAGGAGCTTTTGGACTTAATTCTGGAAAGAAGGCAATTCAGGCCTTCAGAAATAATAGCCAGATTAGGACGTTCTATTGTAGATAGCGAAGGCGAAAGGTAGAATGAAAATTCAGCATTATCAAAACCGATAATAGAAAAGTCATCAGGTACTGAAAAGTTGTCTTCTTCTGATATCCGTTTTAAAGCACCAAAAGCCATATTATCACTTCCGAAAAATATTGCTGTCGGAAGGTTGGGCAGTTCAAATATCTGTTTCATAGCTTTATAACCTGAATGAATATCATATTCACCCTCAATAATATAATTATCGTTAAGATCTAATGAATATCTATCGAGGGCTTGAATATAGCCTGAAAGTCTCTCTTTAGTGGAAGTATAGCTGGAAGGGCCTTTTACAAAGCATATTTTTGTATGCCCCTGCTTTATTAAATATTCAATAGCGGTCATTACTACATCTTTTTCATTTGAGTAGATACAGTCTGAACAAGTACTGGTAAAATTCCTGTTTATGATGACCTGAGGCAACTCCGAATCATTAACATGAGTTATAAAATTATCATCTCTAGTGTCCTGGCTGACAGTAATTATTCCATCAAATGTTTTTCTGTTAATCAGATAATAGTCTTCGTTATAATCATCAATACCTCTAATGACAAGTTTATATTTACCTTTCAGCAGTTTTTGAATAGTTTTTATTATTTGGAAAAAGTAATCAGGTGTAACTCCGTATTCGAGGGTAGTAAAAAAAACACCAATATTAAAGGATTTGTTCAGGACGAGAGATTTTGCATTAGAATTAGGGAAATAGCCATGCTTTGCAGCAATTTCCTTAATCTTTTTTTTGGTCTTTTCACTGATCAGTGAACTGTCATTCAATGATCTTGATACCGTTGTATGTGAAACTCCGGCCAGTTTTGCAATATCCTTAATAGTAACATTCATAGTATTCCAATTATTTGATAACATTAGTAGTCAAAACTAATATTACTTGACAGTTTAGAAATGTCAATAGTAAAACTGAGAGGTAATTGCTATAACAGATTTTGTTACTCATTTTTAATGCTTTATTCTAATATAATATCATCCAATCCAGATTTACCAGAGCATGTATTTTGACCAGTTCAATCTTTTTAGTACATAGATCCAAAGCAATGTAGATTTAAAGCTGTTGCATATTTTCACTCTAAACTCTATAATGATTTAAACGTTATACCATTTATAGCATTGTGTATTATCGGATAATTATTAGAATTTTTTAGCAAATTCCTACATTTAAGTCATTGTTAATGCTTTAACAAAAAAAGAAGTCTTTTGATCATGAATAAGACAGAACATCTAATATCTTTAATAGTGGATAGAATTGATTATAGAGAGTTTGTTGAGAAAAATAGGGATGATATTGATTTTGAAACGATTGTGAGAGAAGGAGTTTTTCATTATAAATATATATAGTCGTGATTTGAAAAGTTTTATAGAGCATTTCAAATAGAAACTAAACCTTATAGGGATAGGTATCACTGATTATTTTTTCATCCCGCTTGGGCAACTTCAATTAGAATAACAAGAATATTTTAATTTAAGGTAGTTATGTTGACTTACTCTGAATGATATCCTATAGTTTTAATATAGAGCAAGTAGAAAATTACTTTCAAATATAATGAAGGGAAGCAATGAAAAAAGCCACAGAAAAAACTTTATTTTTAGCCGGTGCGATACTTTTAACAATTGCAAGCATAATAGCAGTATTTAATATTGTGGTAGGCATACACCCTATCAAATGGTTCGATTTCATAATATTTGTTGTTGCTATTATTCTTTGGTATGAATACAAAAAATTTGAATAAATACAAGAAACAAAAAAAATACCATATTGGTGGAATCTGTGAAGTGATTTATGAATAAGGTAACATTAAGAAAAAAGACTTTGACTGATCGTAAAAAGTTAAGTTTGTCTGCTGTAGCAGAAAAAAGCGGTCTTATTGTTGAATATATTGTTAATTCACATTTTTTTCATAGCGCAGGGATCATAGCCTGTTATTTCGCCTATAAAAATGAAGTAAACCTTAATTCCTTACTGGGAAATGCTGATAAGGTGATTCTTTTTCCCAGAGTAGTACAAGGAACTCTGGAGCTTGATTTTTATATTGTCAGATCTATATCTGATTTTGAGAGGGGTGTGTTTGGGTTAATGGAGCCTAAAACTACTCTTCCCAAAGTTGATATTTGTAATATTGATCTGTTTCTTACCCCTGGAGTTGCATTTTCCAAGACAGGAGAGAGGATCGGTTATGGTGGAGGATATTATGATACAACATTCCAAAAGAAAAAAAAAGAATCAACTGCTCTTGGTGTTTGTTTTGACCTTCAGATTGTACCTTCAGGGTTTGCTGAAAAATGGGATAAAAAAGTTGAAGGAATAGTTACCGAGTCTGGTATAAATATTATTAAAGATATTTAATACTCAACTTTCGGACTTAACAATCCTTTTCAAATATAAAATACTGTAGAGAGACATTACCCATTCGGGTCATGTCTCGAATTTGATCATTTAGGTTTTTTATTTAAAAGAAAAACTAGTCAAAATTTACTGCATTGTTATAGTTTAAAGCCATTTCTTTTGTGCTTTTTCTGGTATCATTTAAAAAGTTTTTGATTAATCTTATAATAAAACCGAAGTTTTCAGTATGAAGAGCTACATGAGCTTTTTTTTTAAATCCCAGCAACAACGTATTTTTTTTACTCATTTGATTATAAATTTTTTTACTTGCTTCAAAGGGTATTAAATAATCTTCCATACCATTTGTGATTATAGTTTTAGTATGATTCTTTATTAGGCCGTCAATGAAGTTAAAAGGTTTTTGTTTCAGCTTGAATTCAGTTTTAAGTTTGGAAATGAGTATTCTATTGGGGGCTGCAAAATCGTAGAGTGTGTTACTTCGTTCGGACGGAATTATTTCCATACAGGTCATAATTGTTTTTAATCTGTAGGAAGTAATAAATTTATTCAGTTGATTATTATTATCATCATAAATTGAAGAAAAAATATTTTCTTTGCAGTAGTTATGCAGAATATTTTTCCCTTCTAATGTTTTTTGAACAATAAGTTTCCAGACAGGAAGTTTGGCCATTGGGTCAACACAAAGCTGAACCACAAAGTAGTGAAAAAGTAAATCTTCAGATATACTGTAAAATGCAGCTAATTTTTCAATAGTAATGGAATTTAGAATTTCTGATATTTTGTTAATGCAAACTTGATTTGTTAGATTAATAAAATCAGAGGAAGCAGCTCCGCCGTCAATATACAAAAGATCAACTGTATCGGAATATTTTGTACTAAATTTCGTTGTGACAAAGGCACCGGCTGAACAGCCTGCCAATACTATTTTTTCAGCCTTTCTGCTTTTAGCAAGACATACTATTGCACATATATCTTCTACAGTCTGGTCAATTGTCATTAAATTAAAGTCTAATAATTCTCCACTCAGTTTATACTGTGATAATCCACAACCTCTTTGATCAAATAAGATAACATCCCAATCACGCCCGAGTTCTTTTAAAATTTTATTTCCTAAAGCTTCATCTATTATACTTCCAGGTCCCTGGTTAACATAAATAAAAACATTTTTTGCATCTTCATAGTGCTTATTGGAGTGAAAAATCCGCATAGATAAATTCTCGCTTTTAGGATTATTCCAATTAGTAGGCAGTGTCAAATATTCATATTGGAGTTTATATTTAGAAATTTGATTAATCTCCGTTTTTTTTTCACAGAGAAGGTTTTTGAAAAAGAAATCAGAACTAAGTGTTATTAATTCAGCATTAGAAATCTGATGCTTGCTATGAATATATTTTTTAGGTTTACTCATAATACATTGCTTTCTTATTTGAACTGAATAATTCTAATGAATATGTAGCTAAGGCTGGCTCTGTAAACAACTAATAGGCAACAGTAGGTCAAATATAAACTTAGCTTTAGAGAATACCGTGAGTACGGCTTTTTTACTTAAAAATAGACTTTTGATTCAGCTCCGCAATAGTATAAGCTTTGCGTAAAAACAGACTCAATGTAAAGTATGTTCTAGAACATAGCACCAAACTTGATCACGATTACGACCAGAAAACGATACTGGAACAAGTGTTAATTACATTCACCATCCTTTGTATGCATCAAATTACCATATATGTAGGTAGCTTTAATGTTTCTATCATCACCGAGGATACATAGACAGAACAGTTTATCTTCCAAAGTTTCTGTAAACTTCATCCTGTATTTTAGGAATGGAGTACTCTCCATGTCAACAACTATGAAATCAGCTTCTTTCCCAAGCTCAAAATTACCTATTTTATCTTCTAAAGACAGTGCTTTTGCATTACCTAGTGTAGCTCTGTACAAACTTCTTAATGCTGACAACTTCAACCTCTGCTGTGCAACTGTCTTATATGCACTTTTTAAAGTTTGCAGCATGCTGAAAGAAGATCCCCCACCGACATCAGTACCGATACTGACTCTAAGGTCATATTTTTTAGCTTTTCCAAGATTAAAAGAACCACTTCCCAAAAAATGGTTTGAAGTAGGACACCATGTAACAATTGAGTTTGAATCTCTCAGTGTTTGGAATTCAGTATCTGATAAATGAATAGCATGTGCGAATATGGATTTTTCACCTAATAAATCAAATTTCTCGTATACGTTGGTGTAATCTCTGCTCCAGGGATACAGCTCTTTCACAAATTTGACTTCATCAACATTTTCTGAAAGCTGTGTCTGTAAATATGTATCAGGAAATTCTTTTTTAAGTTCTGAAACAATTTCTAGCTGTGCTTCAGTTGAAGTGGCGGCGAATCTGGGAGTCAAAGCATAAGATAATCTACCTCTATTGTGCCACTTATTAATAAGTCTCTTACTTTCAATATAACTCGATTCAGGAGTATCCAGAAGGTAATCAGGAGCATTTCTATCCATAAGAACTTTGCCGGTAATCATACGCATATTTCGCTGTTTAGAACTTTCAAATAAAGCATTTGCAGATGTTTCATGCACTGTGGAGAATACCATGGCGGTTGTAGTACCGTTTCTAAGAAGTGTATCAAGAAAAAAGTCAGAAGTTTTTTTGGAATATTCATAACTTGAAAATTTTCGTTCAGTGGGAAACACATAGTTATTAAGCCATTCCATAAGCTGTTCGCCAAATGAAGCAATCATTTCAGACTGTGGGTAGTGAATATGAGCATCAATAAATCCAGGCATAATTACATATCCTGAATAATCAATCAGTTTAATTTTTTGCAAGTACTTTTTATCAATATTGCAATAATCAGTAAGTGATTCAATCTTACCGTTTTTGACAATCAAAATACCATCTTCAATAAACTGGTATGATTCACTGTCAAAAGCTGATTTAGGTAGTTTTTTGAAATGAAAGATGCTACCTCTATATGCTGTTATCTTTGTCATGTTAAGCTCTAATTTTTGATTTAATATTAACAATATTAATATGCTGTTAAAGAAAAACCAAAAACTATTTCATCAACAGCATTTATCCTCCATAGCTTCAGCGAAGGAGTAATGAGCAATACTAGTTCACACTTGTTATAGGTATAAACAGAAATGTTCTATCTGACTTTAGACGAATAATTCGTTAATATCAATAATATATTCTATTAAGTTTCGCAAAATTACTAATAAACTTTGGATACAGAGGAGTTATAACTGACATTGCGGGTGTTGGCTAATATTGTAATGCCGGGGATAGCAGATAAATCTGGAAAAATCATCAACCATTGCACACTGCTGGTTGCTATGGATACAAAATATCGGGCCGACCAGGTTGAAACGGCAAATGCCGGAGTTATATCAGCAAAGGCAACATTGGAAGATGCCGTAGAGAATTTTGCCAGAAACAAAAAACTATATTTATTTGCTACAGCTATTCTTGTTTATGTTTTATATTCATTAAAGGCTTCGGAACAACCTACAACCTCACTATGGGGTGTACCATTCTCTGTCTGGTTATATTACCGCTTGCCGGGTTCTTTCTAGCTCCGAATACACCGATACTTAACTCAGCAGTGCTTAATAGAACTGTAAAAGAAAAACAGGCACTGTTAATGACTATAACTTACGCAATTTCATCGAGTATAAGTGCAAGAGTTGCCGGATATTTAATGCAGCACTTTGGCGGTATAGATGGTTTTTAAATTACAACATTAATACCAATTGTATTTATGATAATATTTATCCTACCATTTGGGATCTTCCTAAGAAAAAGAACTATCGAATAGAAGTTGCCATTAAAAATCATTGGAGTTTATTCTTTTTACCGCTAATAGACCCGGGGCGGCTTAATCGCAAAGTCCGCACAAAACTATTTACGAACCTACTTCTCCATGAATTTAAAACATTGATAAATAGTATTAATAAAGCGATTAGTTCAGCAGCCTTTTACTAAGTATTTCATGGTAGTCGAAGGTTCTCTGCGCTTTTTCTTCGAGTGATATCCCTAATGCTTCCGAAATAAAGATAGTCTTTATGGATAATGTTAATTTCGAGCCAAAGTTGTTTTCCATTGGGGTGATTATACCTTATCTCAATATTTTTCGGGAATTTACGTGACAGGAGCCATTTAACAACTGAATCGTATTGATCTCTCGGTGCATTATCAAGCCAAATTCGTGGTTTTTCAATGAATTCTTCTTTAGTTACGCCGAACAGTTCTTCAATTGCTCCGTTAAGGTACGTAATACGGAAATTGTTCCATATTTTCTTTTTCCGGATATAATATCCTGCCCAGACAAGGCCGTGCGACTGTACCAAAACATCATTGAGCAGTTTTTTCTCCTCTTCCAGACGCTTTCGTTCTGTAATATCGATAATAGAAACGATGAGGCCGATAATTTTTCCGTTAATATCTTTGATAGGAACTTTATTAAAAATATGACATATCATTGAATGATCAAATTTTTGACCT
>CAZGAI010000168.1:0-7554 GCA_964523175.1 uncultured Victivallales bacterium
TCTATTTCAGGAAAAACATTCAATATAGAACCTTTATCTCTCCGATTTATATAAGACTGAGAAGATTGTTTAGAGATTCTACCTTCCTATTAAAATACAGGAGCTGTAAAAATGACATAGAGAATATTCTTCCTTCAACATCTTTGCTTATTAACGATATAAATAAGGTACTAAACGGTATTATTATTGCTCTAAAATCAGAAAAGAGCACTATTCCCAGTTTAAAAACCATTAATATAGAGAAGTGGAAAAATGAATATGCTTTGTTTATTAAATCGAATAAAGATAAAGCTGATGATGATACTCTTGAGGCACTTTTTGGTTTAAATTGTATTATTATAGATACTGAAATAATATGTTCATTATTAAGTAACAGGCCATAATGATTAAAATTTCAAAAAAACAAATTTTAGATTATCAGGAATCCCTATGCATTACAGTTGCAGTTATTGTTGCTATACTGATATCTCTCTGTTTTAGAATAAATAATGGGTGCTGGATTCCTATGACTGTAGGCCTAATGTTCTTATCTACGGAACAGGGACAGGGTGCTATAATACAAAAAACTAAAGATAGAGCAATTGGAACAATTATAGGTGTAATGCTGGCATTTCTTTTTATTAGTATATTTATGTATGCAAACTACAAATGGGGATACCTACTCCCATGTATACTGTTCATTGGAACCTATTTATTTTATTCCAGTAATAATTACGTTTTTTGGACTCTAACTATAACAATGCTTATTTCAGTATGTTTGGCTATTACAGCTAATACTCCATTCTCTGCAGGGGCTCTTTTATTTAAAAGAACAGCATGTACTTTTACCGGAATTGGAATAGCTATTATTGCTGAATATGTTATTTATAGAAAAGCGGCTTCAGTTGCTCCAAAAATAAAAGATGAAAGCATTGAGTATTTTTGTTCACAGGGAGAAATTATAAGACTTGCCTCTTTATCTTTTTTCTCAAACAATTTAGATAATAAAGAGTTTAGCTTAGACTTAAATGACAGAGTATGGACGCATATAACTAAAATAGACTATGTGGAAAAAATGTTTTCCGGATTAAAAAAGGAGTTCGGTTATGATCAAAAAAATGATGCCTTTTACCATTACTTTTTTAATCATATTATAAAAATAAGTAGAAAATCAAGAAAACTCCTAAGCATTGCTGCGCATGAAAAAGTTAACACTTCAGTAATAGAAATAGATAAGTTAAAGGGTGTTAGTGAGCAGTTATCTTATAAGTATGGAAATATTATGAAATATTTTCAAAAAGTGGAGGATGACTGTACGGTGAATATAAAACTTCTAATAAATAATATTGAACCTATAGATAGAAAGTCCTCAACATATCTATACCTAAAAATCCTGCATAGCCTATCTGTATTGGCTGATGAAATATGCAGTTCAGCCCAAAACAACGAATTATTACTGCCATAAAATATAACAACAATCGCGCCCCGGATAAGCTGTAATATCTGCCTCTATACTATTAACTTTCTACAGGAAATATTCTATAATAAAGTTTTTTTACTGCACAAATAAACATTTAAACTCTCATAATTGTTTTAATAGTAAATAACTTACGAATCTTTATTGACTCATAAACTAATGTATATTATTATTAATATAAAGTTAATAGTAGTCGTATTTTATAGATTCTCGGTGCAGAAGATTTTGTTTCACTGAATCAAGTTTTGATCGGCATGTAACTTTATTTAACAGGAGAGAAGATGAAACACCGACAAAATAAACCTACTGGACCTGATCGGCGCAGGATTCTACCACGCAAAGATGTTGCAATTGCTTGTAGAGTAGCCATAGGAAACGACCAACATCAAAGTTACATTACTAAGAATATAAGTGCTGGAGGACTTTGTATTCTCGTAAAACAGCAGCTCAAAGTAGACACTATTATCTCACTAGAAATAAACATTCCTGACAATAAACCTTCTATTGTTGCTAAAGGAAGAGTCGCATGGACTCATAAATTTGAATTTGGCACGAAAGACGGGGATAGATATGGCCTAGGAGTTGAGTTTACAGAAATAGCAAATAACGATCGTCAACGAATTTTTGACTATATAGCCCTGTAACAATATAGAAAGACTCTGTAAGATCTACGACAGGTTAACTAATTTTATTTCTATAATAAGCCTAAATAAAGATATCTATTTACCCAAACCAGCGTTGCCGATACCAAAAAATCTCAGAACAAGGTTTAACTCCTACGGATTTCACATGACAACTATACTTCAATAGACAGAAAGTTTGACTTTACCATACTCCCTTCTCGCATATTGCTGCTTCTGAAGTGAATATAAAAAACATATTAAGGAAACCATAAATGTTTCACAAATTAGAGAGAATTAATCAACGTCCAAAACCTTTTGAGTTTTATACTGCAGAAGAATTATGGACAGATAAACATACATCAAAATGCATGCTTGAATTTCATCTGAATGAATCAGTAGATCTTTCATCTAGAAATAAAAAGTTTATTAAAGACTCAGTAGAATGGATTGTTACACATTTCAAAGTTACCAGTGGCTCCAAAATAGCTGATTTTGGCTGTGGTCCAGGCTTATATACATCTCGATTAGCTGAAAAAGGTGCTGATGTTACCGGCATTGACTTTTCAGAAAATTCAATCAAATACGCAAAGAATATCTGCAGACAAAAGAAACTGAATATTAATTACGTTAGACAAAATTACCTCGAATTTAATACAGACGAAAAGTTTGATTTAATTACAATGATAATGTGTGACTTTTGCGCATTATCTCCTTCTCAAAGAAAGATACTATTGAATAAGTTCAAGAAAATTCTCAAATCAAATGGTTCAATACTGCTCGATGTATATTCTATAAATGCTTATAACCAAAGAGAAGAAGTTGCAACTTATGAATCTAACCTCCTTGATGGTTTTTGGTCTTCAGAGAAATACTATGGCTTCCTTAATACTTTTAAATATGAAAAAGAACAGGTAATTCTTGATAAATATACTATTATAGAGAATACAGGTACTAGAATTATATACAATTGGTTACAATATTTTGAAAAAAAATCACTTAACAAAGTATTTCAGGAAAATGGATTTGATATTGAAGAATTTTACTCCGATATTGCTGGAAAAACTTTTACGCCTGATTCAAACGAAATAGCCATTGTTGCTAAAAAAAATTAAACCGCTAATAAATACTAAAAATAACAATGAACTTTCAGGGAACATTGCGATTACTTAGCGTTCTTTGGGGTTAAAAAAAAATATGGGATAAATTATGAAAAATTATAACAGACAGAATGAGTACATAGACATTAAGAACGTTCTGATAAAAGATATCAACTCCTCTATGAAAAGGATTAAAATCAGAGGACAGATTAACAGAATAATACAAACAGGTGGACCAACAGTCTTTTTTATTTCGGATGGAACAGGGAATTTCTCTTTAAAGGGATTTATAAAGCCCGGGGAACGAGCATACCCTGAAATAGAAGAAGATGCAATAATAGAGGCCACGATTGAAGTAGGAGAATTTAAAGGAGAAATTGAGGGAGAAATAAGGTCAATTAAAAAGTTGAACGATGCAGAAATACAGAAATTACAGAATACAATAAAAAATATAGAACTTGACAGAGCAAAAGTAAATGATGCAGGGTTTTTGGTGAAGAGCGAAATCTTAGATAAACTAAAAGACCGTTTTTTACAGGCTGCTGTTCAAATAAGACTCGCAATTATTCAAAACAGGCCGATTATTGTAAGACATCACAATGATTGTGACGGATACTCTTCAGGGTTTGCTCTTGAAAGGGCAATAGTTCCCTTAATTATAAAACAGCATAATACCCTGAAAGCCCCCTGGGAATTTTTCCTCAGAGCCCCCTGTCAGGCACCATTTTATGAAATAGAAGATTCAATAAGAGATACCGCTAACTCACTCCGCAATGTTGCTAAATTTTCAAATAAAATGCCACTTATTATTATTGCAGATAACGGTTCATGTGAACAGGATTTAATGGCAATTAAACAGGGTAAAATTCATGGAATCGACTTCATTGTGGTAGATCATCACGGGTTTGATAAAGATGTCATTTCAAGTGAAGTTTTGGTTCATATTAATCCCTTTTTAGTTGGAGAGAGCGGCTCCAAAATGTCAGCAGGAATGCTTTGTGTTGAGCTGGCAGGTTTCATTAATAATGATGTGAAAAATATTTCTCAAATAGCTGCAATGAGCGGATATGCAGACAGGATAGATTTAGCTAATAAAGATTTAATGGAAAAATATTTAAAACTTGCAAACAAAGATGGTTATACTAAGGAGTTACTTTCCAGTATAAGTCTTGTTATAGAATATGTTTCCTCCAAAGTCAGATTTATGGAAGTTAGAGAATACATAGAAGTACTGTTCGGCCAGCCAAGAGACAAACAAAAAGAACTGGTAGCCCTGATGGCTCCATATATTAGAGAACTTGACAGAAAAGGCCGTGCTATCGGTAAAGTAGGAGCCGTGCAGGAAAAAATCGGAAATATAATACTGCAGTCAATTGAAATTGAAAAATCCTTTCCTGGGTTTGGCTTTTTCCCGAAACCTGGAAGAGCAGTTGGACTTATCCACGATAGTTATCAGAAAGAATCAGGTACTTCTTCGCTTATTACTGTAGGTATAATGAATACTGCAATGACAATCAGAGCTACAAATGAGGCCAATTTTTCTGTCCATGACTTAAAGGACTATTTGTCTAAGAGACTCCCAAATGCTTTTATTGAAGGTGGCGGCCATAAAAATGCAGGTTCTTTAAATTTTTTACCATGCAAAAAAGAAGAAGTAATCACATTATTAAAAGAGTTTCTCACTAAACATTAAACAAGTTTAATTTGTCTTTTGGAATTTTACTTTGAGTTATACTTTCGTCGGTAAAGATCTTAACTTTCAGCTTCCGATTTTAGCTTTAAATGCGACAAAGCGAAGCGAAAATACTCTACCGTTTTAAGTATTAAATACATAAATATTAATAGATGAGCACATAATGCTATATTCAGAAGAAGAGTTTGATCATTTTCTAGACCATTTAGAATATCTTGAAAAGTACAAAGATGAAGCTGAAATAGATCTAGCAAAAGTAGAAAATCTAGAATTCTGGCAGCCTACACCATATGAAAAATATGTCCTTCCGGCTCTTCGTCTTGCCAACTACGAAAATTCAAAGGATATTACTTTATTGAACACTGCAGATCTGCATGTTCATACGCAGGTATCTGATGGAGATCTATTGCATCGGGTTCTTGCAGCCGCAACATATCAGAAACTGGATGCAATTGCAGTAACGGAACATGATAATATTGATGGCTCTATTGAAGCAAGACGGCAGGTCCATAAGCGCAGATTAAAATTTGCCGTTGTTCCCGGAACTGAAATATCATCTAAAGACGGTCATATAGGTGGACTGTTCCTTACCGAAAACATTCCAGCCGGGCTAACCGCAGGAGAAACCGTGGATCTAATACATGATGCAGGGGGAATAGCAGTTGCTCATCATCCCTATACACCCCCTTTTATAGATAAAATTTTCAAAGTAAAATTAGGCTGTGGCGACCTGATTAAAGAAGTTCCTTTTGATGCTATTGAATGTACTAATGCAGTGCCCGGATACGGTTCTCATTATAACATGGCAGCTCATGAAGCTATGAAAAAAAACCATATACACCTTGCTGTTACAGGAAGCAGTGATGCTCATTTCGCAGGTTTTGTCGGTAAAGGCAAAACATATTACGCAGGTAATTATGGTGTCAGTTCCCTCTACGCTATGCTTAAACTAGGACTCACACAGGGAAGCGAAGGTTACTGGACCTTTTCTGAAAAGATGCTTTATCGCATGAGATTTGCAAAAAATCTCATACGTAATATTCTAAAGAAATTCCCATCTATTAATTAGAAATAAGAATTATATTTTTTTAGACATTCAGTATCAGAAAATTTTAAATCTAATACATACTACGTAGAGAAGGGTTTCAAATCCTTCTCTTATTGAAAAAGTGCGGAGAGTCCCCCCATTCATCAAGACCAATTGTTTCTCCTATTCCGTTTATTCTATTGCTTAAGCAGGCAGAGCACATTTTTGAGTTTTCATCAATACATGGTTTATTGTCATAGAGTTGATAAGGAGCCCTGTATTCAGTATCGGTTAAATTTGGCATTATAATATTTGCCCCGGCTAACAACCCCTGCTCTCTTCCTTTAGGATGAATTGCCTGAAGAGCAGTTGTAGCAGCAATATTAACATTTCTTAAATGAATACGGGTAATTGCAATCATTTTAAGTGAAAGTTCAAGAAGTTTATCCATATCAGGAGCATCAGGAAACATGTTCGTTAGAGGTGAGCTTTTATGAGGTAGATAAGGCCCCATTCCGATCATATCTATATCCATATTTTTAAAGAAAATAATATCATCGGCAAGTTGCTCTATTGTCTGATAAGGCAATTTTATCATAACACCAGTACCAACCTGATATCCACATTTTTTTAGTGATCTCAGGCAGTTGAGTCTTGAAACAAAATCATGATTTTCAGGGTGCAGTTTTTTATACAGCTCTCTGTTTGATGTTTCAATTCTTAGTAGATATCTATGAGCGCCAGCATTAAACCATCTCTTAAAAGTATCTTCAGACTGCTCACCTGCAGAGAGCGTAATACCCAGTTTATTATTAGATATTTGTTTTATATTTTTTACTATATTTTCAACGAAATTTATAAATGTAGGGGCTGAACGTTCACCTGACTGCAATACGATAGAACCATAATGATTGTCATATGCAAACTTAGCTGAATTTAAAATATTATCTTCAGTAAGCATAAACCTTTCGGATTCAATATTGCTTTTTCTTATTCCACAGTAGTAGCAGTCCTTGTCACAAATATTACTAAATTCTATAATCCCCCTATAATAAACTTTTCTGCCAACTTCATCAAGTTTAACCTGATATGCTTTGTTCAAAAGCAGTTCAATATCATCTTTATTTTTCAGGTTCAAAAGAAATACAATATTATCTCTTGATAGTTCAAGCTGATTGTCTATTTTATCAAAAATGGTATTCAACATAATAATCCCAAAGCAACATAGCAGCATCCATTTTTTTACTATCCACGAATTACGCGAATTATACTGGAGCAGCAAAGCCGTAATCAATAAGTGATCACCACGAAGTTCACGAAACTCTCGAAGATTTTATGTAATAAAAACAAATAAACTTCGTGTTCTTTTTCTCTTCATGGTAAAAAAACTTTTGTTATTTTAGATGTCCTTAAACTTTTACTATTAATGCAATTAAGAACATGGTTTAAAAAATGAGAAAATAATAGATTGTAGTACTAATAACGATTAGTTGCTATAATTTTTTTATGAAAGTAGCATAATCTCTATCAACTTTATCAATATGCATCGTTAACCATTTCACCAGATAATTAAAAATATTTGCACAATCAGCAGGCTTTAATTTATTTTCAGCTGCAAGTTCTTCATATTTAGCAATTTCATCTGTAAATGCTTTATG
>CAZGAI010000169.1:0-7545 GCA_964523175.1 uncultured Victivallales bacterium
ATGATCAAAAAAGAAAAACTGTTAATTATACTTGCCTGTTTTGTTTTTACATTTCAGGCTGTATCTTATGCTGCAGCTGCAACTTATAAAGAAACACAACACGCTGCAAATGTAAATGTACATAATAATCGGAAATCAGCAGTTTCAGATCCTACATACCCAAAATATCACTTAAGAGCACCCTCCGGCTGGATTAATGATCCCTGCGGTCTTTTTTATTTCAACTCATCGTTTCATGTATTCTGTCAGTCTAACCCATGGGGAGATCAATGGGGCAATATGACCTGGTGTCACATAGTTGGAGATCCCAATAAAAAATGGAGTTATAAATGGTTCTACCCTATCGATGATAGCGGGATAGTTAAAACAAGTGCTATTATGCAGTCCCTAAATAATAATGCTCCGGATAAAGACGGAATCTTTACCGGGGGTATTGAACTTCTACCATATAAAGAAAAAGATAAAAACGGAAAGGAAGTAATTACCTACTACCCGACAGCAGCTTATTCCGGTGTATGGGGAACTGATGAATCAAAACAGGAAGTTGTATGTTTCGCCCGCGCTCTACAGGCAAATAAAGTAGATAGTAAGAGTAACTTAGTTGATCCGTTTTTGACAGAATGGACTAAATACTCTACTACTTCCACTGATGATCCAGACTCAAATCCGGATATTATTGTCGCTCAGCCAGCTGACTTAAATTTAATTTCATTCAGAGATCCACATCTATTCAGACTTCCGGATGACCCAAATTATTATATGGCTGTATCCGGTGGAATAAAAGCAAAAGACGGAACTCCTCACGGAGCAATACTTCTTTTTAAAAATGATGGACAGAATTTAACTAAAAACTGGGAGAGAGTAAACAAGGCTGATGATTTTTTCTTCAGCGATAAAACAGCAGTAAAAGACCCTATTACACAAGGAGGAGATTACGAGTGCGCCGTTATATTTAGACTTACAGATCATATTGGTACCACAAACAATACACCTTATATTCTTGTATTTGGTCAGGATGGACCTGCGACTGAGCCCTATGGGAAATCTATTTACTATGTTCTAGGAAGCATAAAAAAGTCTAAAGATGAAATAAAATTTGAACCTCTTGATAGTTTTAAAGACTCAAGCAGTATGGCAATACGCAAACATTTAGATCTAAATCCTGATTTTGTTTTCTACGCTTCAAATATTATACCTGTTGATAATGAACAGAGGAAATATCTGTATGGATGGCTGAATATAGAAAGTCAGGCTAATGACGGGAAAGAATACAACTGGGCAGGTGCTCTCAGTACACCAAGATTTCTCTTTGCTTACAAGGAAGATGATAAATGGAAACTCGCACAGGAACCGATACTAGTAAATGCTCTTAGAAAAAAAGAAATTTTCAATTCTAGGATTTCATTTTCCAGTGACAGCAAAGAATCAACATTAGAAAATGTAAAAGGCAGATATCTCAACATAGACGCTACATTTGAATCTAAAAAAATATTGTCAACTAAATTTGGCATTAAAGTTGCATGTACAAAAGACAAATGCACGGACATAAGTATAGATAAAGGAAAACTGTCTATAAACAACGGTGCTCCGATAGCGCTTAGTCTCCCTAAGGATTCATCTAAAGTGGCAGTTAATGTCTATCTTGACGGATCCATAATGGAGATATTTATAAGCAAATATCTGCACGGGACACCTATTCCATACAAAGTGTACAGTTCTCCCCTCCCCAATAATGGAAACTTAGTAAATAATACAGTAAAGGTTTACGGAACTGATGGGATGAGTGCAAGTGCTGTTGTTTATCCTATGGATACTTGCTGGATTGATGCTCCCGATTCAAAGAAGGCAAATAACAATATCCAAAACACAATTATCAACTGACAACTTTTAATCAGGACTTGACAATATTTAAAGAAGTAATATAAAAAACAATGCATAAATGAAACCAATGACTTTTTAGAAATTCTTGAAAAATTATAAAAAGTCATATTTAAATTAATTATTGATTATCTCTAAAAATCAATAATTAATTAGTGGCTAAATATATTCTCTTATTATTATACCATTAGTATGTTACAGAATCTCTTTCGGAAGCTACCACCATATCGCAAATATGTTTATTAAGAGTATCTTCTTTCAATAACTGCTCTATTGGAATGTGAAAACGGTATCTCCAGTAGTGTTTTGGGTTGCTTGGGACATTAATCTGTTCATCCAAAGGGTTTTTACGCTTCAGTTTATCATTTGTTGCAAGTAAATCCTGAATAGGAAATACAGCCCACATGCTTGGAGAATGCATATGCTGCCGGATGATTTCATCGCAAATCCACGGTTCACAGGTTGAAGGTGCTTCACCTTCACGTCCCAGCATATTATTGTAGAATTTCTGCCGTATTTTCGCGTCTTCTTCCCACCAGCCGCGAACAGTTGACATATCATGACATGAAGGTGTACAAACTGACATATATGGATAGTCAGATGGTATCCCAAAGTCCAGATAATCTTCTTTAGGCATCCTTTGTATTTTTAAGCTTAACAGTTTCAGATCATCCATTACACCCGGGACACAGTCAGGAACCATACCTAAGTCTTCACCGCAAACAAGCATGTCTGTAGCGTTTACTAAAGCCGGCAGTTTAATCATTGCCTGCTCTTTCCACAGGGTTTCCTGGCGGTTATAAAAATAATCAAGATATAAATCATATACTTTCTTTTTTATATCTTCGTCAAGCGCTGCGTAAGATGAATTTTTATTTATGGATATTCTCGGATGATAACTATTTTTCTGTGTAGTATCTTTAATAAATAATACTTCTCCAATTAAAGAAAAAAGTATCTTCTTAGTTTTAACATTTAATGCTCTTTGTTCATCAGACATACCCAATGTAATAGCAAAATAATCATCAACTTCACGCTGTGTTTCAAAACCCTGTTTCATTTTAAAACAACCCGGAGCATATTCATCTAGGTAATTGATTATGATAGTTTGAGCATCCAATCCGAGTTTTTCATAGATATACTCTGAGCGTATGTAAGGTTTACAGAATCGCTCTTCATTGAATCCTATGTTAAGTGAGTCTAACTCAGATTTATTAACCGGCACAGCAGGTCTGAAGTGCCCAAGTAAACCGCTGATTGCATGGTACGGTATTTCCCATATCCTAAAAAAGCCTAAAATATGATCTATTCTAAATGCATCAAAATAGGTGGAAAGTTGTTGCAGTCTTGTCTTCCACCAGTCAAAACCGTCTTTAGCCATCTCCTCCCAATCATAAGTAGGGAAACCCCAATTCTGGCCATCTACAGCGTAATCATCAGGCGGAGCTCCAGCCTGTCCATCCATATTAAAGGCAGTTGGATCTATCCATGTATCAACACCATACCTATTTACACCAATAGGTATATCACCCTTCAGCACTACACCGTTAGCCCTTGCATAAAGTGTAGCTTCAAGCAGTTGTTTATGCAGGTGATACTGTATGAAATAATGAATAGCAATATCATCAAACTGTTCAGCCTTTTGATCGGAGAGTTTATCTATTCTTTTCTTGTCAAACTTAGAATAAATCCCCCATTTCGTATAATTATGTGTTCCAAATAAGTCCCTCAAATAACAGTATGCAGCATAAGGAACAAGCCATTCTTTATTGTTCTTAAAAAAGGTTTTATACTCTTCTTCTTCCATGAATGCTCTTTTATTTGCCTCATACGCAAGTAGAAAATACCGGGATTTTATATTCATTACAGATTCATAATCAATAGCTTCTTTTTTATTCAGCATAGTTATGCGTTCTTTGAAAATATCATCTGTAGCTTTAGCAGGTAGTTTACCGATAGCTTCAATATTTAAATACATCGGATGCAATGCAAATACAGATATAGCTGAATAAGGGTAAGAATCAATCCAGGTATGTGTGTGAATAGTATCATTTACAGGGAGTATCTGAATCATCTTCAAACCTGTTTTTTTACACCAGTCAACAAGAAGTTTTAGGTCAAGAAATTCTCCAACACCCATTCCTTTTTCAGTTCTAAGAGAAAAAACAGGAATTGCCACTCCTGCACCATGCCAAAAGAAGTCTGAATAATTAAAATTATCATCTAATCTCAAGATATCACTGTATGTAGAGTCCTCTTCAGGCTTCATAAATAATCTGTTTTTCCCAACCTCAAGAGTGATAACCTCTTTTTTGACAGTATCATAGATACCATATTTATAAAAAATATTTTTGTATTCCTTATCGAATTTAATGACAGCACTCCAGCAGGATGGACCGCAGCAGTTCATGTTCATAATAACTGCTTTTTCATATTTCCATTCGCCCAACTCTTCAACACCGCCAACTAGACATAACTTATGTTTGCTGTCTACCTTAGGTGCTTTCACATGAAAAATAAGTTTTTTATCAGTTTTTTGTTTTTTATCTTTTGGCGATATTTTTAAGTCAATATTATCTTTTTTAAAAATTAAATCATAAAATACAGGCTTATTCAGTATATTAAGTGGACTATTATTTTCCTGCCAGACATTGCTTACATCAATTAAATCAAATTCAGAAATATATTGTAAAACTCTGTTTTCTCCGGATTCCCATTGTATATTTTCAATATTTGCATCGGCAATAAAATATTTATATTCAATGTCTGCACTTTTTTTAGGAACATCCAGATCGATGCTCCACTCCATATCATATTTACATGTTAGTTTTAACGCTCTTTTGACCATCCATTTGCCAAGCTCTTTAATAGATCCGGTCACATACACATCTCTGCCATATGATGCTTTATATGGAATTTTCATGCTAATTTTCATCTTATTGCAACCCCTTGTAGTACTGGTTTACTAACTTTGTTAGATTTAGAGATATATTAAATATAGAAAATCTAATCTATTTTATTGTTTTAGAATATATTTTTATATAGTTCTACGCTTTTTTTAGTTTTTTCTTTACTCTCAACATCAGGATAGCAGCAATAATCCAGCATACACCACCGAATGCTACGCCATATTGGCTTTGATTTTTGAAGAAGTAAAGCATTATATAGCCAAAACCTATAGATGTAACTATCTGTGGTAGAGTAATGAAGAAGTTAAACACCCCCATATAAAATCCCATTTTTTCTTCCGGTATTGATGAGGAAAGAATGGCATAAGGCATTGTTAAAATACTTCCCCATGCAATACCTATTCCAACCATCAGAGCCATAACAAGGAATTTTAAGTGTGAAACATCACCGCCGCTTGGCATCAATATTGCCATCATACAAACTGCACCGATAACTAAACTTACTATATGAGTCCATCTGCAGGATATTCTTTTAGCGATACTGGGCATGAAGAAAGAATATACTAATGATACAAGGTTGTAACAGGCAAAACACAGTCCAGCCCATTCAATACCGGTTAGATATTCAGGTGAACCTGTTTTTCCAAACAAATGTCCTACTGTTATTCCGAAATAAATCCACATGAGAAACAATCCCATCCAGGTGAAGAACTGAACCCAGGCCAACTTTTTCATAGTTTCAGGCATGTGAAAAATGTCATAAACCATTTCGTTTATAATTTTTCCAAATCCGCTGTTCTCTTTTTTCTTCTTTCTAAAAGCTTCAATGTCATCAGGCGGAATTTCTTTGACAGTAAAAATAGTCCAAAGTACACATACAATAAAGACAACTGCACCTACATGAAAAGAAATTTTTATAATATAAGGAAGTTTGTCTGCAAAGAGTTGAAAACCGGTAGTAGCAGCGGAATGTACAAGTGCTTCGCTCTTTACCTTAAACACATTTGTTAAGAGCCATGGAAAAGCGGATGCAGTAACTGCACCGATAGAAACAAAAAGAGTTTGAATTGAATAACCTACTGTTCTTTGCTCTTCAGGCAGCATATCTGCTACAAATGCTCTGAAAGGTTCCATACTGACATTAACTGAAGCATCGAGAACCCACAAAAAACCTGCTGCCATGATCAAAGACCCTGAATATGGCATTCCAACCAGTGCTATTGTCGCCAGAATTGCACCAATCAGAAAGTACGGACGCCTTCTACCCAAACGGCACCATGTATTATCACTCATATGTCCAATGATCGGTTGTATTATTAATCCAGTCAGAGGTGCTGCAAGCCAGAGAATAGGAATTTGATCCGGATTTGCACCAAGGTATTGGTAGATAGCACTCATGTTTGCCATTTGAAGTCCCCAGCCGAACTGGATACCCATAAATCCGATACTCATATTAATGATACTTAATAAAGACAACCGTGGTTTTTCCATTTTACTCCTTTTTGTGGCTTTTTAATTAAAAATATTAATAATTTTTTAGATTGTTCAATTAATGGCAAAAATTGCAAAACTGCAACACTAAAAGCGATAAAATATATCGATAATTACATTAACGATTTTTTGTGTGTATTCTAGATTATAAAATATTTGAAGCGTTGTGTCAATAATAAATCAAACAAAAAAGAGTGTTTTTAATAAATTACTGAACAAAAACTACAAGATATCTTCCAAAACAATTTTACCGTCATAAAGTGCTTTACCTATTATGACTCCTTCTAAATTTGTTTTATGAGAGGACATAACTTCTAGAGTTTTAACATGTTCTGCACATCCTACGCCGCCGGATGCTATTACTTTACATTGTGGAACAGAGTCACAAAATTCTGTTATTGCCTTAAAATTAGGACCGATAAGCGCACCATCTCTGGCTATATCTGTATAAATAAAACGTTTAACTCCCTGCCCTGCAAGGGTACAGGCAAGATCAAGTGCATCAATACCAGAATCTTCCAACCAGCCTTTTACCGCCACTATCCCATCTTTTGCATCAATGCCTATCACTATCTTTTCCGCATCGTATTTTTGTATTAATTCGGCAACAAGACTATCATTGTCACAGGCGGCTGTTCCTAGTATTATCCTTGAAACCCCGGCTTCAAAAACAATTTTTGCATCTTCAATCGTACGGATTCCGCCTCCAAGCTCGCAGGGAATAGATAAAGTACTGCATATTTTTTCAATTGCAGAAACATTGACAGGTTTACCCTGTTTAGCTCCATCTAAATCTACTAAGTGTATGTACTTCGCTCCTGCATTTTCCCATTGTCTACCCATTTTTTCCGGAGTGTCTGAATATACTGTTTCTTTATTATAATCTCCTTGAAAAAGTCTAACACAGTTGCCTGATAAAATATCAATAGCAGGTAATATCAACATAATTTATTCCCTCACAAGTTTTAAACTTGTTTTATTTTTTAAAGTCTGCAAAGCAGTTTAGTTTTGCAGCCTTGTGGTTTTTAACCCAAGGTTTTGTATAATACAATATTGCGTGCTAAAAGTACGCTGTAATGGTCAAGTTTATCAGTTACAAAATTTCTATGCTGTAAGTTTAAGTCTGAGTTCTATCAACAAAATTTCTTAGAATAGTCAACCCCGCATCCTGGCTCTTTTCGGGATGGAATTGTGTGGCAAATATATTGTCTTTGGCAATACAGGAACAAAAATCAATACCATGATCCGTTATGCCCAGGACTGTCTC
>CAZGAI010000170.1:0-7531 GCA_964523175.1 uncultured Victivallales bacterium
ATGCCTAAATATGATATTGAAAGATTTGGTATTATTAATACTGGTAATCCTAAACACGCAGATGTTTTCCTTATAACCGGTTCAGTTAATACACAGAACATTGAAGTTATTAAAAACATCTACAATCAAATGGGTGAACCAAAGGTAGTAGTTGCTGTTGGGGCATGTGCCTGCACAGGACATTTTTTCGCCGAATGCTACAATACTCTCGGTGGAGTAGATAAAGTAATCCCGGTAGATGTTTATGCTCCCGGATGCGCCTGCAGACCAGAAGCTATTATAGACGCGGTTGTTCAGGGCTTAGGTGCTCTGGAAGCTAAAAAGAAAAATGTTAAATAGAAATATTTTACCAAACTGTTTTTTATTAAATAATGATTACCGGAAGAGGTTAAACAATGGTTGAAGAACAGGAAATAATTGAAATAAAAACAAGTGATCTGCTTGAGAAAGTAACTGCCGTCGAAGCAGATGGATACAGGTTGGTACAAATATGCTGTACCAGGACTGATAAATTGACAGTTGATTATACGTTTGATGACACTAAAAAATATAAATTCCTTGGTTACCGCTTAGAACTTCCGCTTGAAAATGCGGAACTACCAAGCATTTCAGGAATTTATTTTGCAGCATTTATTTATGAAAATGAACTTCATGATCTATTCGGCATTAAAATTGATGGAATAGCTGTAGATTTTGGCGGGAAGTTTTATAGAATCGACGTTGATCAGCCTTTTAATACACAAAAAATAGCAGAGGGAGAGGTGTAAAGATGGGTAAACGTACAATAATACCTTTTGGCCCGCAACACCCAGTCTTCCCAGAACCGCTCCACCTGGACTTGGTTCTTGAAGACGAAGTAGTCGTTGAGGCTATACCTAATGTTGGTTTTATACATCGTGGGTTAGAACTGCTTTGTAAGAAAAAACCATTTCAGGATATGGTTCTAGTTGCTGAACGTATCTGCGGTATATGCAGTATGATTCATGGCGTAGGATTTTGCCAGGCAACTGAAGAAGTAATGAAGCTTGAAGTACCTACAAGAGGTGAATACCTTCGTGTTTTCTGGAGTGAACTTTCAAGAATTCACAGCCATACTTTATGGTTAGGCCTTGCAGCTGATGCAATTGGCTATGAAAGTTTATTCATGCACTCTTGGCGTGTAAGAGAACTTGTTCTTGATATTTTTGAAGAAACAACCGGCGGGCGCGTAATATTTGACGCATGTAAAGTCGGTGGTGTCAGAAAAGATATTGACGACAGTACTATGACACGTATTATGAAACAACTTGAAGAAGTTGAATCTGAATATAAGAAACTCGCAGATGTTTTTATTAATGACTTTACAGTTGTTCATAGATGGTCAGGAGTTGGTGTTGTACCAAAAGACGTAGCACATAAGCTTGGAGCTGTAGGCCCATGCGCCCGCGCAAGCGGCTTGGTACAGGACATGCGTCAACTCGGTTACGGCGCTTATAAAGACTTGGATTTTGAGCCGGTAATTGAAACTGCAGGTGACTGCTATGCCCGTGCTGTTGTACGTGTAAAAGAGGTATATCAGGCATTAGATTTGATGAAGCAGTGCGTAAGCAAAATGCCTAAAGGTGATATTGCAGCTAAAGTTGTAGGATTTCCAGATGGTGAATTCTTCACAAGAGTAGAACAGCCTCGCGGCGAAGTTATCTACTATATAAAAGGAAATGGAACTAAATTCCTTGAAAGATTCAGAGTCAGAACTCCAACTTTTGCAAATATCCCCCCGCTTTTACACATGCTTGCCGGCTGCGACTTAGCAGATGTTCCTGCAATTGTTATTGCAATAGATCCATGTATCAGCTGTACAGAGAGGTAAATTATGTCTGATTTTTTAAGAATGTCAAAGATAGTTTTAGAGTGGGTTCGCAAGAAACCATTCTGTAAAATGTATCCTGTCGTGCCCGGCAGAGTCTTCGCAAAGACCCGCGGCTGCGTCATGAATGACGCTTCAAAATGTACACTCTGCACTTTATGTGATAAAAAATGTCCCACCGGAGCAATTAAGGTAGACAGAGCCGGCGGAACATGGAAAATCAATCACTTCCAATGCATTATGTGCAATGAGTGTGTTTCAAACTGCAGACCGGGAAGCTTAACTATGGAAAACAAACATGCTTCCCCGAATGTAAAAAAAGAAATACTTTCTATGTCCGTAGAATTAAAAAAACCACCAGCTAAACCTGCTCCTAAGGCTGAAGCTAAACCTGCTCCGGCACCAAGGCCTGCAGCAAAAGCAGCTCCAAAAGCTGAAGCCAAACCTGCTTTAAAGGTTGAGGCTAAACCAGTTCCAAAGGCTGAAGCTAAGCCTGCTCCAGCACCTAAGACTGAAAAGAAACCTGAGCCACCAAAGGCTCCGGCATCTAAAAAAGATGACAAGTAAGCTTTAGCTTATTACCAAAGTGTTATCGGTTTTTCCGATAACACTTTTTTTTTGCCAAACACGAGAGTTTCTTATTCAAGAGGTTGCCAAAAAAAAAAAATCTGTTATAATTATAAAAAAGTGGTGGTGTCTCTTATAGCCATCCAAATACCTATCGCTTCAAATATTAATTTCTTTTTAAACAAAACAAATGCTGGAGGAAGTAATATGACTACTAATTTATCAGATCGCTTACTTAAGAGAGGTAAAGAGTTTCTAAACGTAAAGTACCCTATTATCTGTGGCGCTATGACCTGGGTAAGCGACCCGACTTTGGTAGCAGCTGTAGCAAATGCCGGTGGATTCGGCTGTTTGGCCGGAGGAAATACACCACCTGACATTCTAGCTCAGCAAATAATTGATACACGTAAACTAACAGACAATCCATTTGCAGTAAATATTATAACCATCGCTCCGGCATATTCAGATCACCTTAAACTCGTAACAGAACTAAAACTGCCTTATGTCATATTTGCAGGCGGATTCCCTAACAAAAAAGAAATAAGCATGGTCAAAGAAACCGGTGCAAAAGTAATCTGCTTTGCTTCTACCGATACCATTGCTCACCGAATGTATAGATATGGTGCTGACGCAATCATCCTTGAAGGTATGGAAGCCGGCGGACATGTTGGACATGTAAGCCTTATGGTTCTACTTCAGCAGGTGCTTTTTGAAGTTGGCGAACTTCCTATATTTGTAGGCGGAGGACTAGCTACAGGTAAAATGTGCGCTCACATGTTCATGATGGGAGCTTCAGGTGTGCAGCTGGGTACTCGCTTTGCAATGGCTGAAGAAAGCTGCGCACATCCGGATTTCAAACAAAAATTCATAAATGCTAATGCCAGAGATGCCACTTCAACCCCACAGTTTGACAGCCGTTTGCCAGTTGTTTCAGTCAGAGCACTGCGAAATAAGGGCCTTGAAGGTTTTGGTAGACTACAGCTTGAATTAATCGATAAACTTGATAAGGGCTTAATCTCCCGTAATGAAGCACAGCATAAAGTCGAAGAATTCTGGATGGGAAGCCTTCGTAATGCTGTAATAGACGGGGATATTGATCATGGATCACTTATGGCAGGTCAGTCTGTAGGGCTCATAAAGAAACATGAAACTGTTCCGGACATTATGAGAGAACTGACTGAAGAAATGGAACAAGAATTCCAAAACACAAAAAAACTTTTAGCATAGTTAACTATAAATAAAAAGTTCTAAATAAAGGGCTGATAAGTTTGTCAGCCCTATTTTTTTGCTCAGACCTTCAGGCTTCGTTTTTCAAACTACGCCCTGACAAGCAGATATTAAGTATCGGCGAGTATTCACTTCCGCTCTTTGGACTCGGCATCGCGCATCTAAACTTTAATAAAGTCTTTTCCAACCCATTTTCTTAATGGTTCAGGCACTTTGATGCTGCCGTCTTCATGCTGATTTTGTTCAAGGATAGCCGGATACAGCCTACTTGTTGCAAGTCCAGAGGCGTTAAGTGTGTGAAGATACTCGTTTTTACCTGTTTCTTTTCTTTTAAATCTGATGTTACCACGGCGTGCCTGATAATCCATCGCATTGGATGCTGAACTTACTTCCTTGTATTCGTTCATACTTGGAATCCAAATTTCAATATCGTAGGTCTTTGCCATAGATGCACTGCAGTCTTTTGCCGCAAGCTTAGAAACCTGATAGTGTAAACCGAGTCCCTGAACAAGTTTTTCTGCTTTATTAATCAATTCTTCCAAAGCCATATCAGAGTTTTCCGGTCTTGTAAACTGGAACATTTCAATTTTATTGAACTGATGTCCGCGAATCATTCCTCTTTCAGATGCACGATAACTTCCGGCCTCTTTCCTATAACATGGTGTATATGAGAAGTACTTTCTTGGCAGCTCTGCTTCCTTTAATATCTCATCTCTATGATAATTAATCAGAGCTGTTTCGGAAGTTGGCAATAGGAAATGAGTGCTTTTCTTACCATTATCCCCTTCCAGGTGAAAAACATCATCCGCAAACTTTGGAAACTGTCCGGCAGTATAACCGCATTGATTAATAAGAAGGTGCGGTGGAAGAATAAACTCATAACCATCTTTTGTATGCATTTCAACAAAATAATTTAACAGCGCCCACTCCAGCAAAGCTCCATCACCTTTGTAAATCCAAAAACCTGTCCCGCCAAGTTTTACACCACGTTCATAATCAATCAACTCAAGTTTTTCTGCTATATCCATATGCCCCTTGGGTTTAAAGCCAAACTCAGGTTTGGTTCCCCAGGTGCGAATTACTTCGTTACTCTCTTTGTCACCAGCTACAACATCGCCAGCCGGCATATTTGGCAGTGAAATTAGAATATCATTTAACTTAGAAGATGTTTCGCTCAGTTTTCCATCAAGATCTTTAATCTTTTCTCCTGCCTGTTTCATCTCTTTGAGTAATTCGCTGATATCTTTACCTTCTTTTTTAAGCTTAGGAATACCGCCTGAAACTTCATTTTTTCTGGCTTTCAACTTTTCGCCTTCAAGAATAAGTTCTCTTTTCCGTTGATCTAACTCAAGTAATTCAGTAAAATCAACATCATCCATCCTTTTCAGTAACGCATTTCGAACCATCTCAGGTTCTTTTCTAATAAGATTAATATCAAGCATAATTTCTCCAACAAGTGTAACTTGTTTTAATTTTTTCTTTTATTTGAGGAATATGATACTGTAGTTTAGTTTGTCAACAAGTTAAAAAGTAAATTCCTGATTGTTATTAAAAAATAATCATATAATATACGCAGAGTATCAAAATTTTCGATATAATATAGAAGAAACGTTAAAATCTTTTTACATCCGTAAGTTAATATCCCAAATATCAGACTTGAATATTTCGTAAACTCATATAAGTTTCGATTTCTAAATTTGTATATTAATCCAATAAAAGTAGGGCTTAAACCCCTTCTCTATTATAAATAAAGTAAAATATTATATGATCTCAACATCAAAAGTGACAATGCGTTTTGGACAGGATATTCTCTTCGAAGATGTCAGTGTCAAGTTTACAAATGCCAATAGATATGGTTTAATTGGAGCTAACGGTTCAGGTAAATCTACGTTTATGAAGATTTTGACTGGCCAGCTTGAGTCTACCCATGGAGAGGTATTCGTCCAAAAAGAGTGTACACTCGGTTACTTGAGACAGAATCACTCAGAATTTGATGAGTGTTCTATAATAGACACTGTCTATATGGGTAATAAAAAATTATGGGACCTGCATTCTGAACGTGAAATACTCTATTCCAAGACTGACCTGACTGATAAAGAGAATGAGCGCTGTGGTGACATAGAGGAAGAGTATGGAGATGCCGGTGGCTATACAATGGAAGCAACTGCAGCAAAACTACTTGTGGGCCTTGGATTCTCTGATAACCTGTTTTTTCAACCAATGAATACACTTCAGGGAGGTTTTAAGCTTCGTGTGTTACTCGCACAGGTTCTATTTGGGAACCCCGATATTCTATTGATGGATGAACCTACAAATCATCTCGATATGGAATCAATAGAGTGGCTTATAGAATTTTTGAAACGTTATCAGGGAACTGTAATTGCTATCTCACACGACCGTTATTTCCTTAATCAGACCAGCACGCATATCGCCGACCTTGACTATCATGAAATCCGCATGTTTACAGGCAATTATGATGACTTCACAATTGCCAACCTTGAAGCGCGTGAATTGATGGAAAAACATAATAAGAAAATGGAAAAGCGAATACATGATCTTAAAATATTTATCTCACGTTTCAGTGCAAATGCATCTAAGGCAAAACAGGCTACATCACGTCAAAAGGAGCTTAAAAATATTGAATTAAATGATATGAAACCCAGTTCACGTGTTTCACCATATATCCGTTTTAAACCAAATAACCGTCTTGGACAAAAAGTAATTATAGCTGAAAATATTTCAAAAAGCTATAAAAAAAACCTTTTTAAAAGTTTCTCATGCGAAATAGGTCCAAAGGAAAAGGTCGCTATCATCGGGACCAACGGTATTGGTAAAACAACTCTGCTGAAGGTCCTGACCGGCGAGCTGAAATCAGACAGTGGTTCCGTTACCCATGGCGAAACAGTAGAATTCAGCGTGTTCCCTCAGGAGCCATCTGAAATCCTTGATATGAAGGCAAAAGCCATTGACTGGCTCTGGACATTTGCTGATGGTAATACTGTTGAAACCGAACTGCGCTCATTTATGGGAAAAATGCTGTTCAGCGGTGATGATGTTTTCAAAAATATCAATGTCCTGAGCGGTGGCGAAAAGTCACGTCTAATCATTTCAAGAATGCTAATGCTGGGAGGTAATGTACTAGTTCTTGATGAACCGACAAACCACCTTGACCTGGAATCAATTGAAGCATTAAACTATGCTCTGTCACTTGTCAATAATACAGTTATTTTTGTATCTCATGATCATAGATTCGTAAGTACTCTGGCTACCCGTATTATTGAAATTTCTAAAAATAAAATTATCGATTACCCTGGAACTATTGAAGAATTCGAAGCATGGAAGAAAAAAAGAAAAAACTTAAAAGTCGTTTATTGATAGTATATTAACTATGAAGTTTCGGTCTTAATTATATCAGAAATATTTAGCATTTTTGGTTTCTAATTCACCCAAATACAACTTTATCATACATAATTATTTAGATTATTTAAAATGTTTTTTAGGCTAGTATTTGATTGTCATAATCGGTTTTCCTGTAGAAAAATAAATTTCTATAACGTATAAAATAAAAAGGTTACATACAAATGAATTTACCAATTCTATTGATTCTCACTATGATCTTAGTATCCCAGACTTCATGCAATTCGAATATTCATAAGCAGAAAACTAATGGTAAAGAAACCATACAAAGAAAAATCATCACAGGTGCAACTCTTAGCAAAAAAGATTACAAGGGCCTTACCAAATCTCAAAGACCAGCTTCTTCTTTTGATAAGTCATCACAGCCGGCAGTTCCGGATTATGCTTTATCTGAATCCTGGGCTGCCTTATGGCCAAGGCCAGGGCAACCGCATGAAATTGAGTTCAGTTATTTAGCTCTTCAGAACCTTCATC
>CAZGAI010000171.1:0-7527 GCA_964523175.1 uncultured Victivallales bacterium
TTCTATTGTTTCTCTGATAGCTGTGTGCAGGTAGTTTTCGTCTTGATCAGGATCAAATTTTCCCCCTGGGAAACAATATTCTGTCCCCTGTCTGATATTTGCGGCTCTTTCCTGAAACAGTATGTGATATCCATCCGAATATTTAATCAGCGGCACAAGTACAGCGGAATTAAAAAACCTATCTCTTCCGATAAGAGTGGAGTATGGTGACAGATTTGCTTTTAATGTTTCTAAATCTTTTGAATTCATAAAAAGTTAAACTAGTTATTGGTTTTCCAGTAAATATTTTTCAGGAACTTCCAGTTCAGAGTCTGTTTTTATTATAAAATTAGGAGCAGCTGAATATACTTTATTTCCCACACGTTCATTAAAGGCACTACCTGAAAGAGATTTTTGAATAACATCGAAGTTTAGAATCTTATAAAGGCTTTTAATTATTTCTCTTTCAAATATTAATTTATTTATAATGAAATTACCGTTTTGTGCTTCATAGGCAATAGATAGAGGTTTGGATAACCTATTATCATTTAGAAGCAGTCCTAACCTCAACTGCTGTGAACCTTTTTCTGCTTTAGGAGTAATCATGACAAAATTATTTTGAATAAAAAGAGAACCAGCTTCCGACGGCCAACCTGCATCAACACTATCCTTGCCCAATATCTTTGATAATTCTTTATTATCTGTAGTCGATCCGCTATTTATTCCTTTTGCTGCGTTTGATTCTTCAGATAATATTATTTTTGAATTATTTTTTTCCATATCAAAAGCGGGTTTAATAATATCAACAGAGATATCAGCAACTTCTAAGTTTTTCAGTTTAAGCTTTTCTTTCGTTTTAAATACTTTTTTCTTCTGTTTGAATTTTGGTAGGTCAGATGGATTAGGTAAACCTTTTGCCTGTCCTTTTTTCATTGCCGCTTCGTTCTCACCAATACCTTCAGGTGATTCCAGTGTTATATTTGCAGAACCTGAAAGAACAGGTTTTACGCTATTGATGGAATTATCAACAACTGTAGGGGATTCAATCTCAGAAGTACTTTTGGATTCAGGCATAGATACAGGCGAGTCGGTAAGTTTTATTAATGAGGCCTGCCAGGAAACCGATGCATTAGTCTGGGCTGTGGGTTTTTGAGCAGGAATAGTTACTTTCTCGATAGGCTTTTCAGCAGAAGAAGCAGATTTTACTTTTGGAAGGGATGCAGTGCCTTCACGAATAGCGGTGGCGATGCTTTCTCTAGCAAGCGTATTGATATTTATTGTCATTTCATCCGGTGTTTTCTTTTTAGTATCAGCTATTTTCTCAGAAAAGAACCAAAATGCTGAAAGATAAGCAAATAATAGATGAAGAAGTAGTGCTATCAAAAGACATTTGACAATCATTTTCATATTGCTCTTATAGATAAGCAGTCTTAAAATAACCCAGATAACAAATATAGTTAATAAAATAATAATTATAATTATAAGTAAGTTCCTGAAAATTGAATAATCATATTTGGCTAAGACTTCTCTGGATGAAGTAGTATAAACATAATAATTATTTGGATTCCTAGAACCATAGTTTGAGGAGAAAAAAAGACCAAATCCTTCTAAGGAAAGCGTGGGACTGATTTCATCACTTTCAGTGTTTACCGGTCTACCGAAATTATAAGGTTCTGTATATTGGTCCTCAATCAGGTAACTTTTATATAAATCATAACCTCCAATACCGCCGGGGCGGTTTGATATGAAGAAAATCATATTTCCTTTATCGGTTACGGCTACTTTTCCTTCATCAAATGGAGAGTTCAGCTTATTAAGTGCAGTGCCTTTAGTAAATAATGAAAAATATCTATTGTAATCGTTCTTTGAGGTTAGTTTACTCTTTGAATCAATTGAAGATAGGTAAATATTGAAATCCTTATTTGTATCGGAAATATTGTTGGTATCAGGCCTGTCTGATGAAAAATAAAAAGAGAGCATATCATTTGCTAAATATGGATATTTTTCATTGTATTTTGTGTTGATTTTGCTATCTAATATAATTGGATTAGACCAGTGTGTGCCTGTTTTTATTGAATACCAGATATCATAACCGCCTTCACCTCCGGGTCTGTCTGAAGAAAAAAGTAGTAATTTGCCATTATCTGATATTTCAGGAGAATTTTCGTTGTATTGCGAGTTAATTTTTTTTAGAGATTTTGGTTTAGACCATTTGTTGTCAATGAAGTATGATATGTATAAATCTTTATTATTTTGAGAATATGATCGTGTTAGAATAATAGTTTTACCATCTGGTGAGATGGTTGCATTGTTATTTCCATGTACTTCGTTTATTTGTCCGGGAAGCAGTTTTGGTTGTTCCCAGAGTACGGTACGTGCAGGCGAGGCTTTAGCGCTTCTTTTTATTGAATATCCACTTGCATAGTATTTAAAAAAGTCTATGCCGGGCACGAATCCTAATAATAATACTAATGCAAGCGTAATAACACTTGTTAATAGTATCGTAGTAAATGTATTAAATCTTGTTCCCTTGTTTTTTTTATTGGAAACGTTCATTTTTATTCTTATCCGGGATTTTTTTTGGATTATTATTAAAAACAATATTGCCTATTTCTTCACGGTTAACTTATGAGATGGCATACTAGTGTAGTACATCCGTCTCGGATGTGTTCACAGGCGGGATCAGTCTTCGCCAAGGTTACGCCCGACAGGCTGACTGTGCTACGTTGTTTAATTCATCGACATTTTATTGAGTTTTAGTTAGGATTTGCACTTTGTTTTCTTTAATTGTCAGATGTCATATAGCCTATATTTGCATCACGTATACCGCTCCTTTTACAAACAGCAATTGCAGCTGCGACCTGTCCATGCAACGCGTTTCGATCTCCTCTGATAAGTACCTTTTGACTTGGGTTTAGTTTTAATATCCCTGCTAATTCTCTATTTATATTATCTAGAGTTACTCTTTTGGAGCCTATATAATATGATCCATCTTTTCTAACATTAATTATTACGGCTCTTACAGCAGAACTAAGTGTAGTATCTGTTTCAGGGAGGTTGATTTTTATATCATGTTCTTCTTCTTTAAAAGACATTGTTACGAGAAAGAAAATAATTAGAATAAACATGATATCTAAAAGTGATGATATATTTATAACACCACTACTGTCGCTATTTTCTGTATTTTTAATTCTCATCGTTTTACTATATCCGTTACTCTTTTGGTCTGATTGCTGTTATGAAGTGAATCTACATAATCATCTATAAACTGATCACATATTACCTCAATATCGTTGACGTGTCTATTAAGCCTGTAGTTTAAGTAGCTGAATGCTAAAAGAACTGGTATGGCAATAGTTAAGCCTGCAGCTGTGGTTACCATTGCTTCGTAAATTCCGTTGGCAAGGCTTTCAGCTTTGCCGACACCGGCACTCATATTTGCTACGGACTGAAATGCTGTTATCATTCCGTAAACGGTTCCTAACAAGCCTAGTAAAGGCGAAATAGAAGCAATTATCTTCAGGCTGTTCAGGCTGTTTCTCATTTTTCTTACTTCTCTTGATGCAATATCTTCAAGGGTTTCTTCTACGACGTTTACTGCACGAACAGATATGCATTTTCTAATACCTGCACGTATAATCTTAGCTATAGGAAGTGTTTTATTTTTACAAAAGTTGTCTGATTTCTTTAAACCCGTAATACAAAATCCTTCCAGGTTTTCTAAAAGTTCTGGATAGAAATTAGGGGGAGTAATACGGTTTTTTCTAAGGCTTATTAATCTCTCAATGAAAAATGTAAGTGCCAGAATTGAACAGATAAAAAGAGGTATCATTATGGGGCCACCTTTTACAAGGAGGGAAAAGAGAGTTTCTTTTGATGCTTGTTGTGTCGGTATTGCAATTGCATTAAAATTATTAACTGATTCAGCCATTAATGGATAAGAGCAAAACAAAGCAGGGGTAAATAATGCAGCAATAAAAGCCGCAGACTTTGTATTGAATTTCATATAGTTCTCCTTATTTATATAGTTATATTTTATTGATCCATTAATAAGTCTCTAGCAACAACTGCTTCATCAGTTCCTGGATATTTTTCTATCAGTTTTTTATATTGTTCTACTGCTTGTCTGGAGTTTCCAACTTTATTCAGAACTTGACCGGTTTCCAGTAAAGCTTTTGAAGTCCATTCAGGGTATGAATAAAGTGATTCAACTTTTACAAATGCCTTGATAGCTTTATTATATTTTTTTGTAGCGAAATAGCATTCTCCAATTTGGAACTGGCTTCTGGCTGCATCATTACTTTTGCTACCTTTTTTTACAGCCTCTCTATAATTCAAAATTGCTTTGTCATAGTTCTGCTGGTTTTCCAGACTCCATCCCAGCCACAAATAGGCCCTTGGGATAAAGCTGCTCTTAGGATAATCATTTATAAATGTATAAAATGATCCTTCAGCAGCTTTCCATCTTTCAGTTAGAGTCTGAGTTTCGCCAAGACGAAGTAATGCCTGTTCCTTAACGCTATTATCCGGTGATTTGATTGCTGCTTTTAGAAAATTTTCATATGCTCTTTCGTATTCGTTATTTTGCAGACGAATTTCTCCTGCCTGATAGGCGGAAATTGGACCAAATTTTGAATTAGGAAAGTCCTCTAGAAGCTTACTGAAAACATCAAGAGCCACGTTATTCTGATCTCTGCCTAAAAGAGACCAACCCAATCTATAAAGCGCTTTTTCCTGTAGTTCCGGCTTAATGTTTTTTGATTGCAGTTTATCAAGTAGTTCTATTGCTCGATCATAATTTTTTTCTTCATATTCTAATTCAGCAAGTTCTAAATGAGCTCTGTCAGCGAGTTCAAGTGTAGGAAATTTTCTTATTAATATTTGATAGTTCTTTTTAGCTTCATTATTTTTTCCATCTTTCCTGGCCAGCCATGCAGACTCATATACAGCCCTTGGCGCAAGAGATGAACCGGGATATTTTTTAAAAAAAGAGTTAAACATATCATTCGAAGATGTATTATTATTTTGCCTAGTCTTTGCTAGTGATAGGTAGAACTCAGCTTTTTCTATACGGTTTTCGTCTGGAAAAAGCTTAATAAACTGCTGTAATTTGTCTTGTGCATCCTCGTATTTATTTTCATCAAGTAACATGATTGCCTGCTGAAAAACAGCATCCGCTGAGTAGGTGCCTGAAGGGTGATTTTTACTGATATTATTGAAGTAATTCATTGCTTCTTTATTTTTATGTTGTGCTAATGAGATCCACCCAAGATAATATTCTGCTGTTGACACAAATTCTGAGTCCGAATATTTAGACAAAACTTTTTCCAGATTTCGCTGGCCATTACTATAATCTTTCAGTATATATTGACATTTACCGAGTTCTGTTAATGCATAAGCAGTGTATTGACTTTCAGGATACAATGTAAGCAGTTTTTTTAAAGTGTTTTTAGCTTTATCATACTTTTTGTTTTTTTCATATGCTACTGACAGTTTTAAAAGAGCAGCATCTATATTTGTTTGTTCTGGGTTTTTATCAATAAATTTATTAAGGTATATTATAGCTTTATCCCATCTGTTTAGTTCAAAGTTTGATAATCCAACCAGATAATAGAGCTGTGCATAAAATTCACCTTTTACATTTTCCTGGGTAAGTGATTTTAATTCAGCAATAGCTTCATCCCATTTTTTTTGCTCACATAGGATTTGTGCTATTCTAAATTTTGCCGTATCAGTATATTTTTCTTTACCTTTCCAAGGAATGAATTTTCGGTACGTAGCAATAGCTTCTTTGTATTTTTTTAGGAAAAATAGGTTTTCAGCTTTTAAAAAATCTACATCATCATAAAATTCTGATTGATGGAACTCACTCAAGAAGGTATTACAGGTGTTAAGGCTTTTTAAATATGCCTTTGATTTATTAAGACAGAATATTTCTAATCTCAGAGCGTCAGCAGCATGAATGGATGTTTTATTGTTTTTATAATATTCATTAAAGTAGCTGGAAGCTTTTATATACTCATTATTTCCCATTAATGCATTACTATAGTTAAACAAAATATCAGGATATTCTGGATCATTATTAAATTTTTTCAGCGCCGGTTTCAGTACATCAATAGCTAGTTGATACTTTTTCTGGTTAATGAATGTTTTTCCTATCCATAAGGAAGCTTGTGCGTTTACTTCTTCATTGTTTAGCAGTGAACCAAAAACAGATTGTGCCTTTCTGTAGTTTTTTAGGTTCAAATAGCAGCGTCCAAGATATATGCCGGCTTCTGAAGCATATTTACTGTTCGGGTATATTGCTCTAAGATCAGAAAACTCCCTTATGCCCTGGGTATATTTTTTTTGAAGAAATTTAATATAGCCAAGCCTAAAAAGAGCACTATCTGCAAATTTTCCTTTGATACGTTTTGCTACTATTGCATGGTTATTTGCTGATTCATCAAGTTTATTTGTCAGTTGCTGACATTCTGCTAAAAGAAAAAGGCTATGTTCGTAAAACGGTAATTTGTTTCCTTTTTTGACAAGTTTGGTTAATATAGCTGAACTTTCATTATAATTTTTAAGTTGATAATTGGCCAGGGCGCTTAAAAAAAGTACTCTCGAAGAATATTTACCATTTGGTACGAGTTTTACAAGTTCCTTTGTTGTGCTTATAACTTCTGACCATTTTTTCTGTTGAAAAAGAGCCTCTATTAATCCAGCCATACTTCGTTCAAGCGGTTCAAGGTTTTGAATGGATTTTACTGAAATTTGAGGGGATTCCTCGTATTTCTGTGATATTCCGGGAAGTTCCAGAAAAAGTTTTTCTTTTCCTCTATCGACGCTCCATCGAAAAGCTGCTTCAGCGTCAACTGGATTATTCTCTATTAAATAGCATTGGCCCAGTAAGTTGTGTATCTGTTCCTGATGAGGAACGTTTCTCTGTCCGGCAAGATCTATAAATATTTTTTTAGCTTCGGTGTAGTTTTTAATTTCGTAATAAGTTAATGCTAAACCTAATTTGGCATTTAAGTATTTAGTATGTTCTGGGTATTTTATGATAAAACTTTTGTATTCTTCTTCTGCAAGCTTAAAAAGTTTTTTATTATATAGTGCATTAGCAGCATAGTATTCATCAAGAGCTTCATTATTACTGACAGCTAAAGCTGTATAAAAACAATAAAAAATAGAAAAAAGAAAGAGAATAGTTTTTTTGGGGACAGCCATTTTTTAGAATCCTTTCACTATATTAAATTTCATCAAGTGATCTGGAATAGTAAGCACTTTATTAATGATAATTATTTTTTTAAAGAAAAGAGTGTATGAGTTATTTATAAACAAATCACCGTTTTTTATTAGCTGCCACAAACCTGAACTGACCCATATTACTGCAAAGAGCATTTATGAAATAGCATTTTGTGTAATTAACTATTCTTTGATTAAGTAATAGTATAAGTGCAGAGTACTCTACGAAGTACTTAATTTATATAAGTATTTTTTAACATATTTATAAAAACATTTCAACCCTTTATTCTTATTTTATTTAAATAAACTGCTATATGT
>CAZGAI010000172.1:0-7400 GCA_964523175.1 uncultured Victivallales bacterium
ATAAAAAAACGCTGAAAATTATTGATAATGGCGTAGGGATGACGATGGATGAAGTGATAGAAAACATTGGTACTATCGCTCAATCTGGAACGAAAGCTTTTCTTCAGGCTATTGAAAAGAATAAAGACAATGATGCTCCTGAGTTAATTGGGCAGTTTGGCGTAGGTTTTTATTCTGCATTTATGGTCGCGGATGATATTGTGCTTGAGACTAAAAAAGCAGGAAGTGATGATTCTGCAGTAAAATGGTCTTCTAAGGGAGAAGAGGGATATTCCATTGAAGAAACCTCGAAGGAAGATCATGGAACTGTGATTACTCTTCATTTGAAAAAGGACGCTGAAAAATATCTGGATAACTTTAAAGTCAGGGAAATTGTAAAAAAATATTCTGATTTTATTGAATATCCAGTTAAAATGAAGAATATAATTAAAGAACCCAAAGAGCAAAAAGAGGGCGATGATGTTAAACCTGAAGACATCGAATATGTAGATGTTGAAAAAGATGAAACCTTGAATTCTCAGAAAGCTATATGGCTGCGTCCCGCAAAAGAAATTAAAGATGAAGAGTATCAGCAGTTTTTTAAACATTTGAGTCACTCATTTGAAGACGCACTTAAGCACATTCATTACTCAGCAGAGGGGACGACTGAATTTAAGGCATTAGTCTACATTCCATCTAAAAATCCTTTCAATATGTTTATGCCTGATAATCATAAAAAAAACCTTCACCTGTATATTCGAAGGATTTTTATTACAGAAGAATGTCCTAACCTTCTTCCGGAGTATTTGAGATTTATTGACGGAGTTGTAGATTCAAGTGATTTACCTCTAAATGTTTCCCGAGAAACATTGCAGGATAATCCAGTTATTGAGAAAATACAGAAAAATCTTGTCCGTAAAATCCTCGCTACTCTGAAAAAGATAAAAGAGAATGATAGCGAAAAATATCTTTCTTTCTTTAAAGAATTTGGCAGACACATTAAAGAAGGAATGCACACTGATTATTCAAACAAAGAAAAACTTCAGGAGCTTCTTCTTTTTGAAACAATGAAGAATGAAGTAGGTAAACTTAGTTCATTAAAAGATTATGTGGACATGATGCCTGAAGATCAGAAAGAGATCTACTACATAATAGGCGAAAACAGGAGTGTACTTGAAAATTCTCCGCATTTGGAAATTTTCCGTTCAAAGGGATATGATGTTCTTTTTATGACTGATCCTATTGATGAGTTTGTTATTTCCGGTCTTTCCAAGTATGCAGATAAAGATATGAAAGCTGTTGGTAAAGGCGAAATTAATTTGGATTCCGATAAAGAGGAAGATAAAGAGAAAGAAGAAAAAACGAAAAAAGAATATGGTTCACTTCTTGAATTCATGCAGAAAAGCCTTAGCGAAAATATTAAAGAAGTTCGTTTTTCAAAAAGACTTACTGACAGCGCATGCTGTCTGGTTGGTGGAGATTATGATCAAAGCCCTTATATGGAAAGAATCATGAAAGCTATGAACCAGGATATGCCAAAATCAAAACGCATTTTGGAATTGAATCCTGACCATGTTATAGTTGGCTCATTGAAAAAACTATATGAGTTTGATTCAGAAAATCCAAAACTTGGAGAATTTGCTGAATTACTTTATGATCAGGCGCTGTTAACAGAAGGCAGTCCAATTGTAAATCCACTGAAGTTCTCAAAACGTGTGGCTGAGCTGATGGTACTGGGGTTGAAAGACGCCGTAGCTTCTAAAGACAAATAAAATTTTAATACAATCAAATTATAAAAAGACGCATTTGCTGCGTCTTTTTTTTTGCTACTACTATTTTCTATTGCTTATTTATCAGGCTATAATATGTCCTAAGGGACTCAAGGATGGAGATTATTTGGTTGCTCAACCTTTACCTAATGGAATTCTTAACGGTACAAAAGTATAAATAGTGAAACAGCTGAGCTAAATTATAAACTGAATTTCTCAAATCTGATAATAAAAAGAAAATGGACTACCCTCTAGGAAAAATAAGAACTTATTACTGCTCTTAAATGGTATTCACCTCTTTTCTAAATTTGAAAAATTGAGAAAAGTTTATAGATTTATTTGTGCGGAAGGACTTCCGCACAAATAAATCTAGTAGGAAAAACGAAAAACCTACTGCTTAGATATTATGATGCATGGAAGAATGTGGAACCTGGCTTTAAGACACCTGACGGTAAAAAGATTCCTTTGTATGATGTAGTAAACCTGAACCTTGAATCTGCTCCGAGCAGTATTTCAAGAGAAGATGGTAAAAGCTATATAAATGTTTATGCCAGGGTTAATGGCAAGGTAGCCAACAGTAAAGAAATAATCGCAAAAATAAATAAAAAATTTCTTTCAGGCTGGCCGGGATTTATGATATTTCATATGGAGAATCAGGACAGTCCAGACAGACTAATGAACTAGTCTGCAAATTAATGATAACAGTTCCACTTGTGCTATTGGGAATTTATTTTAAAAAATTGTTTTGATCTTTAAATCATATTTTCAACCGATTGTAATAATGTTTACAATATCTTTTGGTGTTATTGGCGCTATTATAGGATTGGCAATATTCAACCTGCGTCTTTCACTTATGGGTAGTTTCAGGATTGTGGCGTTGTCCGGAGTTGTTGTAAGCGATGCAAATAACTTACTTGATAAGGTAAATCATCGATTAGGTGCAGGAAAAGATCTTCTTACAGCTGTTGTGGAGGGAGGGAAAAGGTGATTTAAAACTATTTTGTTGACTACTTTAACAACATTTTTTGGATTAATGCCACTAGGATATTTGGTTTCTGAATTTACCTGATCGAGAAGAGGTTGAACCGAGTGCAAAAAAGGAAATTTGAGATAGATATAAGTTATATTTTATATGATATGGTTTTTACCTGTAGCTGTCAGAATTACCTCCTGTTCTAGTAATGCTAATCACCACAGTGTGTGATTATAAAATATTTTTCTGATAATCAGGGTATAAAACAACTGGTTTTTAATTATTTGAATATTGAAACTTAACTTCTTAAAGGCTTTATTATAAACCATTATTTATGTATTAAATAGAGTGATTATAAAATGATCGTAAAGAATATGTAAATTGTATATCTTTTAGGGTTGTTTTCATTATTGTATTTATATTAAACTTAAGGAATATTTTTGTTATGACAATTAAAAATAAATTGACCGCGTTAGTCACCGGAGGCGGAGGATTTTTAGGTTCGCATCTATGTGAAAAACTCTTGTCAAAAGGTCATGATGTAATATGTGCTGATAATTTTTTTACTGGAAATAAAAACAATATAAGACATTTATTAGGAAATCCTGACTTTGAACTTATCAGGCATGACATTACCTGGCCTTTATACGTAGAAGTTGATATGATCTTTAACCTTGCATGTCCAGCTTCGCCTGTTCACTATCAGCATGACCCGGTCCAGACAACAAAAACAAGTGTAATCGGGGCTATTAATATGCTTGGTCTTGCTAAGCGATTGAAAATCCCTATTTTACAGGCATCTACCTCTGAAATTTATGGTGATCCGGAGGTACACCCTCAACCTGAAGAGTATTGGGGAAATGTTAATACCATCGGGCCGAGAAGCTGTTATGACGAGGGTAAACGCTGTGCAGAGACGCTCTTTTATGATTATCGGCATCAGCTTGGTACTGATACAAAAATTATTAGAATATTTAATACATACGGACCTAGAATGTCTCCCAATGATGGCCGTGTAGTCAGTAATTTTATTGTCCAGGCACTGAATAATCAGGATATTACTATTTATGGGGAAGGCAGACAGACTCGCAGTTTCTGTTATGTTGATGATTTGATAAAAGGTATGGTTAGAATGATGGAAACTCCAAAAGATGTTTTCGGGCCGATTAATTTAGGTAATCCTGTAGAGTATACTATCAAAGAACTGGCAGAACTTATAATTGAGATGACCGGTTCCAAATCAAAAATAATATATTTGGATTTACCAAAGGATGACCCTGTAAGAAGAAAGCCTGATATTTCAAAAGCAAAAGAGGTATTAAGCTGGGAACCTACTGTAAGCCTGGTTGACGGTTTACAGAAAACAGTTCGATATTTTTCAGCAATTTTGAATATATAGGTTTTCTTTTAGCCCAAAAAACAGCGCATTACGCTAAATGCAACAGCATTTTTGGGCTGGTTTTTGATTTATCAATGATCAGATTACTATTTATTAATGGATATCTCTTTAATATACAACACTGGATCACCATCACCTCTTCCACTGTTTTGAGGAACTTCACATCTAACGACCTCACAGTCATACGGTGCAGTATAAAATCCACTTTTAGACTGTTGTTCTGCTATTTCTAAATTATTTATAGCATCATGATAGTCACGCCATGCATCATCCATTTCCTGTACAGATATAGAGTGTGTTTTTGCTAATTTCTTCTTGCGATCATATGTTTTGGTGTAATATGCTACATCCTGTTTACATTGTTTGATCTTTCCTAGGGGAAAGTCATTAGATTTAACAAAAAATAGTGGTTCTCCTTTTTTTACTTTATCGCCAGCTTTAGCGTAATACATAACATTTCCTTCTACGCAGCTTATCATCGGCATGGATCCTTTAAGAGCAGAATCATCAGAAATACCTTCAGTAGAAATCAAGAATAGTGAAATAACAGTTAAAATTAATATTGACTTTACTGTTAATTTCTTATTGAATATTTTCATTTTTCTCTCCTTTTTTTGCTTATTTTAATGTATTGTCTTTAACTAATTCAGCAAGGTTATATTTTTCATATAGTTTTTTACCCACTTCATTGCCATCTTCCATTGATTTTCTGAGCAAAAACTCTGCAGCAGGCTTATCCATGGGAGTTCCTTCTCCTTTGTAAAACATTATACCTAACTTTATTTGTGCCTCAGTGCTTCCCTGCATTGCTGCGTCTTCAAAATAATGTAATGCATTTTTATAATCTTTGGCTACTCCTTCTCCATTATAATATATAGTTCCTAAATACAGCTGCGCTTCCCGATTCCAACTTTGGACTGCGGATTTAGTTAACCATTTAATAGCTTTTTTGTAATCTTTATCTGTACCTTCTCCCTTATAGTACATTATTCCTAAAAGAAATTGCGCATCTCCATTCAAAGTATGTATAGATGCTTTTTGTGCCCAGGAGAAAGCTTTTTTATAATCTTTAGTTACTCCTTCGTTTCCTGAATAATAAAATTCAGCTAAATAGCCACATGCCTTTTTATTATTCTGTGTTGCTGATTTCTCCAGCCAGGAAAGCGCATTTTTGTAGTTTTTTTCAGTTCCCAATCCATAATAATAGCATTCTCCAGTGTACATTTGGGCTATTGCAGAACCATTATTTGAAGCCTTCTCAAACCAAAACAATGCCTTTTTATAATCCTGTGAAGTATATAACCCATCATAATACATTTTACCTAAGCTGAGCTGAGCATTTGTATTGCCTTTATTTGCAATTAATTCTAAGCTTTTCATAATTTCAGACTCACCAAAAACAGGGAGCAGTATCATTACATTAGATATTAAAATCGCAGTAAGAGTTATTTTTCTTATCTCATTAAACATGTTTTTCTCCTTATTACATTATAAGAAATATTCGTCGGATGTGATGCGGCTATACTTTAATAAGTTCAGCAAATACATAAATTAATTTTAAGGTAAAAAAAAAAGAAGTCAATCCTTAATTGGAGTAAAAAATATTAAATAATTAAAAAAACCGATTCACTGCTTCTTTTTATCTGTTTTTAAATAAAATATTGTATTTTTGTCACTATTCAGGAGTAGAAGGAAAAGTGGCAGTAAAAATATCTTTTGGTATTCCGTCCTTTGTATAACCTAAACGAATATAGTTAAAATCTACTTTTGTTCTCCAGCCTGGGCCGTATAAATTTAACTCACTTGGTGCGCCTAGGTTACCTTCGGTTTTAAAAGAAGATATTACTACATTGCGGTATGCTGTTTTCTGATTTGGTTTAAACCATTCAACCTTTATCGGGTAAAAATATTTAGAGCTTATAAATGCTTTGACAACTTCTTTTGTTTTAGGATTTTTCAAACCAAGAACACGGCAGTCAAAACCTTTTACTGATTCGTTCCCGTATTCTTTTTTGAGGTCCCAGTAAAGAAAAGTCATTGTTAAATCTTCCGGCCTTAAACCAAATTCGCCCAAAAGAGAAGTATCCGGATTATCCTCATAAGAAAGAATTGAAGTAGGCATGCCGTTGTATGGTTGGCCTACCATGTAGGACTCTAATAGTCCTTCTTTTTTGTCTTTTATGGTGATTTTAGCTAAAATTCTACTACTGGTAAAACGCATTCCTACTTTTATATCAGATTTAAAAACAGAGGATTTCCCTGTACGTTTATTGGTAACAGTCCCTGTTAAAATTGTCCATGTTTTTTCAATGTGAGCATTGCGGGTTATATTAAGAAACTGCTTAGAATTATATTTTTTATCGTTCGCTGCAGCAGACGGTATAATATTAAAAAAAATATAAAATAATGCTATAAAGTAAAAAAAGTTCTTTTGCATAGTAAAATCTATTCCTCCTGAAATTTATTTTTTGGGTATATATAATATTTGCCCGATTCTGATAAAATCATTATTTATATTATTTGCTTTGCGTATAGAAGAAACACTCACATTATATGCTTTTGCTATTGCACTTAATGTTGCACCCGACTGTACTTTGTATTCAGTAAACTCGCCTGTTCCTACAGGACCTTTATTTTTTATTTTACTTCTAGTTGTATTATTGACTCTTTTTAGTGCCGTATTAAGCACTTTAGTTGTCTCATTAGCCACTTTATCAATAATATTGTCAAGTGATTGTTGTATCTGTTTTCTATCTGCATAAGATTGTTTTTTTAGTGTGGATATTTCCCGTTTCAGCTGAATGTTATTCTGTTTTTCAATTGCAAGAGATTGGTTAAGGTGTTTTACCTTTTGCGTTAGGGCTGCATAGTTATCCATAAGGTATTTTACTCTTGATGAGAGTATAGTGAGCTGTTTCTCATTTTCACGCAATAATGTTAAGGTTTGAACTTGATGCTGCCTTGACGTATTGTTGTAGTTTGCAGCCGGAAGTGACATTAATGGAGTAATTACAGATAGACCTATAAATAATAAAAGCTTATTTAAAGATTTCATTTTTTCTTTCCTATATCTTTCGGTTATGGGAAACGGTTACTAGTTGTCTTTAGAGTCTATTTTGGAAATTTTATCATCGCAGTCAGGAGTAATGGCACCACCGCTAATTATTAATTTCATAGCTTCGGAAACAGACATTTCAAGATATGTCAAGTCAGTTTTCGGGAGTAATAGGAAATAACCACTTGTAGGATTAGGTGTAAGCGGCAGGAAAACACTAATAAG
>CAZGAI010000173.1:0-7398 GCA_964523175.1 uncultured Victivallales bacterium
CCTCCCCGGAAAACGTCTAATTGATACAATACCTGATTTCCATAATACTATGAAACGCTATACCTCATTTGAAAAAGCTGTGGCAGAAGATATAGGAAATCGTGCTGACGACGTGAAGAACGAAATAGACTTTATTTTCTCCCGTAAAAATTATCTGGAAAAATTTGTTAATCTTCAAAAAACAGATGAACTTCCCGAACGTATCTGTCATAATGATACGAAACTTAATAATATTATGATAGATAATGAAACAGGTGAGGGGATTTGTGTTATCGATCTTGATATTGTAATGCCGGGGTTTGTGATATACGATTTTGGAGATATGATACGCACCGGCACAACTCCGGTTGAAGAAGATGAACCTGATTGCTCCAAAGTTGTTATGCAGATGCATCTATTCAAGGCATTGGCTAAAGGGTATTTGTCATCCGCAGGAGAATTTCTGACACAAATAGAAAAGGAAAACCTAGTCTTTGCCGGTTTGCTTATTACCTATGAACAGGCAATTAGATTCCTTACAGATCACTTGCAGATGGATACATATTATAAAATTCAAAGAAAAGGGCATAACCTTGACAGAACCCGCACTCAAATAGCTCTAATGAAGTCAATAGAAGATCAAATGGATGCAATGAATAACTATATTGAATCAATATTGTAACTATGGTTTAACTCTTTTACCTGATTTTTATCCATTCCTTTTTGCAGCGGAGCTTTTTTGTTTTTTATATGTTTTGATCAATAATAGATCTTACTAACATTTACCTGGCATAGATGTTTTATATCCATACACTTTTCTTCTTGTAAAAGTAATTCATTGATATATATTTTAATTAATGCTAATTGAGTATAATTTATTACTTTTAAGTGTTTTTCTGGTTATTTAGGAATTTCTAAAATTTGAATAATATAGATTCAATACATAGCTTGAAGGCTGTTCCTTTTTGCAGGAATTTACAGGAAATTATTAGCTTAATCTACTTTATTAAACAAACCTTTTCAGTTACACTTTAAATACTATTGTACCTGACTAATTGTTTCTTATTATAAACAACAACATTGAATTAACCTTTAAAAATGAATTTTGCAGATTATAAAATAGTTTCATTTTTTTTGTATCCCGCAATAGCGCTTATAATATCACTTATTCTAACGCGAATATGTATATCAATTTTGCCTTCTTTGGGTATGCTTGCTTTTCCCGGTAAAAGACGTATTCATGATCACCCAGTACCTACTGGTGGAGGGATTGCTATTGTAGCATCTTTCTTTATTTCTATAGCAATATATTTCTTTATTACCAGGCCTAATGTAATTCATGATAATCCTAGCTGCATATTATGCCTAAATATGGGGAGAAAGCTTTTAATTCCAATTGCTGTTTTGATAATTGGAGGTATTCTGGATGATAGATTTGCACTGAGAATGCGGTATAAAATTGTGATCCAAATTATTGTCGGCTTCATTTGCTGGTATAACGGCATAGCCTTTAGCTCTATTTTAGGTATTGCTTTTCCAGCTTATATATCATTATTAGTGACAGTATTATGGATTTTTTCATTTATGAATGCCTTCAATCTTATTGATGGCATAGATGGGTTGGCAGGCGGTTTAGGCATAGTTGCCTCTATCTGCATGGGAGCTGTTTTTATAATTAGTGGACATCCTTCGGAAGCTGTTTTGATGTTATGCCTTGGTGCTGCGTGCCTTGGGTTTTTACGTTATAACTTTAGTAATGCAAAATTATTTATGGGTGAGACTGGAAGTACGTTTATTGGTTTTTCCATTGCAGTTATTGGTATAGTTTCTGTAAATAAAGCATTAACTTTATCCGCTGTACTTATACCTATTCTCGCTGTTGGTATTCCATTAATAGATATTTTTCTGGCTGTGTGGCGTAGATCTGCAAAGTTATTGATAAACAAGGGAACTTTCAGTACTCAAGGCAATTGGAAGTTTTTCACTGGAGACAGGGAGCATATACATCATCGCCTGCTGGATAAAGGCTTCAGTCAGCGTAAAACTACACTATTCCTTTATTGTTTAGCATCTATTTTTGGTTTGATGGCAGTAATACTTGTATTGGTTGACTCAAAAGCAGTGGGAATAGTATTAGTTTTTGTCTTAGTAATTGTTGTCTCAATTATTAGGCGCCTTGCTGAGATTGAAATATGGAGTTCTGCAAAAGTAGCACTTCTTGGCTTATATAAATCCAGAAGTAGTTATTTAGTTTCTCTGTTACATCCTTTATTTGATGCAATTCTTATTTTTCTAGCATTAATTATTACCAATTTTATATTTTGTAAGGTGTCTTTAACGGAAGTATCTTTTGCCGTCTTATATAGAAATATAAGCTTCTCATTATTACCGGTTGTATTAGTTCTGCATATTTCAGGTATATACAGAGTTTTTTGGCAGCGTGTTACTGCTGGAGGCCTAATTTTTCTGCTTAACATGATTTTTTTGGGAGCGTTATTGGGGTTTATCTTAAGTTGTTATTTTACACCTTATTCTTTAGAAAGAACTTTTATACCTAAGTACATATTGTTTTTCCTGATAACATCTATTTTTATCTTGTTTGAACGTATTTGTATATTACATATTAAGTTTTTATCAATGAGGCTTGTTTACCGCACATTACATTCATCAGATAAAGTAGCTAAAGTTCTGCTTTATGGCGGAGGCCTTAATACTCAATTTTATTTAAGCAAAAGATACTATAATATGGCCAGTTCTCCTATAAAAATTATTGGTATTATTGACGATGAACTGATATTGAGGAAACAATATGTTTATAATTATAAAGTACTTGGGTATTCTGCTGAGCTGCCAAAAATATTTAAAAAATATAAGTTTGACAAAATAATAATAACAACGGAAAATATTTCTCAGGAGAAACGTTTTTTTGTTGAGGAATTCTGCAAAGATAACGGAGTAGAACTATCTAAGGTATGTTTTTATACAAAAGAAATTGTCAGTTCTAATTGTTAAGCTGTAATAAAAACAATGCTGCGGGTTCTAGAATTTCTCTATTATGTTAGATTTTTCTGGAACATTATAGTAATTTTTATTTATTTCAGGTAGTAATCTCTTTATTTCTTTCAATCTTTTTTCTCCCATTGGATGAGTAGTAAAAAATTCCTGAAATGCACCGTAATCATTTTGTTTTGAATATTTTTCCCAAAAGGTAACTGTAGCATTAGGATTATATCCTGCTTTTGCCATAATAATCATTCCGATGTGGTCAGCTTCATACTCCTGTGTTCTGCTATATGGTAGTATCACACCTAGATTTGAGACAATGCCGAAAACCTGGGACCAGTCCCCTGAAACGTTCACCTGAGCTAATACAGTGGCAAGAACTGCGCTGCCGAGCTGTTGAGAATACAAATGTGTTATTCTCTCTCCGCCATGCCTGGCTACCGCGTGCGCGATTTCATGTCCTACTACGGCAGCTAATTCCGGGTCATTGCGGGCAATTTTAAACATTTCGCTGAATACTGCTATTTTTCCGCCGGGAAGGCAGAACGCGTTGGCTGTGTCTGATTCAAATACTAAAAATTCCCAGTTATAGTTTTTTTTATCTGCCGCAGGGGCAAGTCTGGCTCCAACTCTTTCAAGCGTACTACTATACTGTTTATTTGTTGAAATTTTATTACTTTTCTGAGTATCGTTCCATGCAGTTTGTCCAAGCTGAATCTCTTCGTTTTCAGATGTAACAATAAATTGATTCCTTTCTGTATAAGGAACTGTTGTACATGAGGGTAAGATTCCTATAAACAGTAAAAAAAGAAGTTTATAGCTTAAATTTTTTATTTTTTTAATTTTAAATACCAAAATGTTATAATTTATTTTTACGTTAAAAACGTATGTTTATATAGATAAGTTTCGCTTTCAATAATTATGACCCATAACAAAATAGTTTTTTCACTCATAAGGCTCTATGTGTATTACAACGTCTATAATTTCAGGGATTCTTAAAATAAGTTTTTTTTGAATTTCTTCAGTAATTATATGGCTGTCTGTTACAGACATATTGCCATCGACTAAAACATGCAGGTCAGCATAAATGCTATTGCCGGTTTTTCTTGTTCTAATCGCATGGGTTCCTTTAACGCGCTCAAAACTTAAAACAGTACTCAAAATTAACTCTTGGACTTTTTCTGAAGCACCGGAATCAATAAGTTCAGAAACAGCGGGAGTTAATATATCCCATGCTACTTTTAATATGAAAACAGCTACAACTATTGTGCCAATATTGTCTACAAATGATAACCTCGGGTCAATAATTACTGCCCCTACGGCAAGAACTGCGGCAATAGAACTGATTACATCGGATCTATGTTCCCAGGCATTAGCAATAAGAGCTGATGACTTGATTCTATTACCAACACTTATATTCCATCTAAATAGAATTTCTTTGGCAAAAATTGATATAACAGGACCGGTAATTGCGATCCATAATGAAGTTAGAGTGCCTGTTTTTGCGCTGTGTAATGTTACAATTGCATCATATCCAATACCGATGGCTACTGCTATAAGTGTAATACCTATTATTGATGTGATAAGAGTTTCTATGCGAAGATGTCCATAAGGGTGTTTTTTGTCCGGAGGTGCTGACCAGATTTTAACACCGAACAAAATAACAATATCTGTGGCAGAGTCAGACAGACTGTGTATTGCGTCTGCAATAACTACTTGACTGGAACCGATAATACCTACAGTAAATTTGATTGCAGACAGTAAAAGATTTGCAATTAGGCTGTACAAAGTAACACTTTGTATCAGCTTAATGTTTTCAGATTTAATGTTTATTTTGTAATTATTGCTCATTTTATAACGAAGATAGTTTTAGAGTTACTATCAGAAATATTATATAGCTTGCTGAAATTTAGTTCTCTCTCAGGGAAGTAGCAGGAATGCAACTGCTTCTTCTGCATTCTCTACAAACACAAATTCAATCTTACTTTTTACTTCTTCAGGAATATCTTCCAGATCCTTTTTATTTTGTTTTGGCATTACAATTGTACTTATGCCTGAGCGCATTGCTGCAATTACTTTTTCTTTAATACCACCAACTGCTGTAATTCTACCTCTGAGGGTTATTTCACCGGTCATAGATGTTTTTACTTTTACTTTGCGGTTCGTGAGTAGCGAAATCAGGGAAGTAGTAATTGTTATTCCGGCAGATGGTCCGTCTTTTGGTGTGGCACCGTCAGGTACATGAACGTGGAAGTCATTTTTATTGAAAACTTCACTGTCAATATTAAATTTTTCGTGATTGCTTTTTATATAACTAAATGATGCCTGTGCACTTTCTTTCATTACATTGCCAAGTGAACCGGTAAGCTGCAGTCTTCCCTTGCCGGGCATAGATGTGCACTCAACCGGAAGTATTGTTCCGCCGACACTGGTCCATGCCATTCCTATTGCCAGGCCTACTTCAGGTTTCCTTTCTGCTTCTTCCAGAATAACTTTTCTTTGGCCAAGGTATCCGGCGACATCCTTTGGTCCTATTGTGGTTTTCTCATCTCTTGGTATTTCACCTTCAATGATTTTCCTTGCAACTTTTCTGCAAAGTGTACCAATTGTTCTTTCCAGGTTTCTTACTCCTGCTTCCTGCGTGTAGTAAGTTATCAATTCATCAATGGACTTCATTGGTAATGAAAGTATTGATTTTGTCAAACCATTCTCTTTGATTTGTCTGGGTAGCAGGAAACGACGCGCAATCTGTCTTTTTTCCATGGGTGTATACCCGGGTAAACGGAGTATTTCCATTCTGTCAAGCAGTGCTGGTGGAATGGTGTCAAGGATGTTTGCTGTTGCTATAAACATAACAGATGAAAGGTCATAGTCTAGCTCCAGGAAATGATCATTAAAGGAATGATTCTGCTGTGGATCAAGTACTTCCAGTAATGCAGAAGCAGGGTCACCCCTGAAGTCATTGCCTAGTTTATCTACCTCGTCAAGCATGAATACAGGGTTGGCGCTACCGGCTTTTTTAAGCCCCTGGATAATTCTCCCGGGAAGTGCTCCTACATAGGTTCTGCGATGTCCACGAATTTCAGCCTCGTCCCTGACTCCGCCAAGCGATATCCTGATAAATTTTCTTTTTATTGCTCTTGCAATAGATTGGCCCAGTGATGTTTTACCAACACCCGGAGGACCGACAAAGCAGAGAATAGGTGCTTTCTTATCGTCCTTCATCTGCAGGACAGCAAGGAATTCCAAAATACGTTCCTTAACATCTTTTAAGTCAAAATGATCCTGATCAAGAATCTTTCGGGCTCTTTTGATGTCATTTCTGTCTTCAGTATAATCTTTCCAGGGTACAGAAAGCAGCCAGTCTATGTAATTGTAAGCGACATGGTATTCAGAAGCTGCCTGAGGCATAATTTCCAAACGTTCAATTTCTTTGTTAATTACTTCTATAACATTATGCGGTAAGTCTTTCTTAGCCATTTTTTTGCGAATAACAGTAATGTCCGGGTTTGCATCTTCGTCACCGAGCTCCTGTTTTATTGTCTTCAACTGTTCTCTTAGAAAAAATTCTCTCTGTGACTGGCTTAATGCATTGCTTACCTGTGTCTGAATTTCATTTCCAAGGTGCAGCACTTCTACTTCTCTGTTTAATAAAATAGTGAGCAGCTGGAATCTTTCGTTCAGTGTTGGTGCAGTTAAGACACCAAGCTTTTCTGTAAAATTAATATTTAGAGTATCTGCAATAAGGTCTGCTAAACGCGAAGAATCTTCTACATTCAGCATAGCCACTCTTAACTCTTCCGGGAAATTTGGAGAAAGTGATATTATTTCCTGAAATTGGTTTTGAGCATTTTTTGCCATAGCAACACATTCAATGCTTTTATCTTCAAGGTCTGGAATCTCTTCCACAGTAGCTGTAATATTGGGAGTTTCTGTCAAAATATCAACAATACCGACTCTTTTAAGCCCCCTAACGAGTACGCGGACCGTGTTATCTGGAAATTTTAAAAGCTTTACTATTCTGCCAAGGACACCGATTCTTGATAGTTGTTTATCTTTTACGTTAACAATATCGAAAGAAAATTCAGTACTTTTACCTTCATTGGAAAAACCTTTTATGCCGCCGGTATCTATCATATCTTCTTTTGATAAATCGGGAAACAGTGTCAGCAAACGCTCGCCTTCAGAAATTCGCATAATGAATTTAATAGTTGCTTCATTATCTATAACAAGAGTTGACAGTGTATATGGGAAGATAACAATATTATTTAAAGGAAGAACAGGAAGCTTCAATAACTCTTTATCAGTAATATTGGGAACTAATTCTCCGCCTTTTGCCGATTGTGCTTCATCCGGCTCCTTTTGCATCTTTGATTCTATCGTGATATTTAGTTTATCTTTACTATTCTTTTCATT
>CAZGAI010000174.1:0-7395 GCA_964523175.1 uncultured Victivallales bacterium
TCTATATTTGCTTTTCTTACAGCATCGTAGACATCATGGAGTGAAATATTGTAAGCTCTCATAGCATTAGGTTCTAAATCAATCTGATACTCTTTTACAAATCCGCCTACAGATGCTACTTCGCTGACCCCTGGAACAGCGAGAAGGGCATATCTTGTTATCCAGTCCTGTATAGATCTGAGTTCATCAGGATCCCAGCCTCCTGTGGGTTTTCCGTCTTTATTCATACCTTCAAGTGTATACCAGAAAATCTGTCCGAGAGCTGTGGCATCAGGCCCTAGTTTAGGCTTTACTCCTTCAGGAAGTGTATTTGAGGGTAGGCTGTTAAGCTTTTCAAGGATTCTGGTTCTTCCCCAGTAAAAATCTATATCATCATCAAATATTATATATATAATTGAGAATCCAAACATTGAGCTTCCCCGTACTGTTTTGACTCCGGGAAGTCCCATTAGATTAGTTACCAGAGGATATGTCACCTGATCTTCAATATCTCTTGGTGAACGTCCATTCCAATCGGTAAATACAATTTGCTGATTCTCTCCAATATCGGGAATAGCGTCTACTGGTACAGGTGAACGGTCAATCCCGATATTCCAGTCGAAGGGGGCTACAAAAATGCCGTATGCAATTATCAGAAAAAGTGCTGAAAAGACAATAAATTTATTTTTCAAACATGCTTTTATTAAATAGGGCAACAAAACAGTTTCCTCCTGTTGAGTTTAGTTATTTATTTGTTATTTCTCAGCTGATGACGGTAAGACAAATCCACAGCTTTTCATAGCATTACCAAAATAAGGATTGGCTATTTTTTTGACATCCTGAAACCAATATGCACCTTTGTTGTTAAATGCCATAGTACAGTCATATCTATACGTTTTTTTGCCGGTTATATGTTCTAAGTGTTTCATAAACAATGCTATCACTCTTGTGAGTCTATAGAAAAATTTACGGGCTTCAGAAATACTCTCATTTAATTTTTCGGTATTAAGAACTTGTAACAGGTCAGAGACCTTTACCCCCGATTTAGACTCAAAGCTTTTTGTTTGGTTAATATTCAGTGATGTCAAATATTTAGAAAATAAATCAGCTGATTTAACAGCGTATTTCAGGTCATCTTCAGATAATGTTTTCTGTATGTCAAAATAGAAATCAGAGATTGCAATTAAAACCGTCTGATTGTTTTCCGAATTAATAGTTTTTGCTGCTGTAGGCTTCTCAGTGTCATCTTTTTGAGTTGAAAACTGAGACATCATCCCCGCATTTGTAGATTTTATCTGAAGCTCACTGTCAATTTTAAAACTACCTCTGCTAACAATCCTATCTCCTTCTTTAAGTCCGCTGTACACAAGGTACTGTTTACCGACCTTAGGACCAAGTACTATATTTTTAGCTTCATAAGTACCGGGTTCTAACTCAATATATACAACAGCTCTTTTGCCTGTTATTAAAGGTGCTGAATCAGGAATTACAAGGGGTAAACTTGCTGTATTAGAGTCATTTTTTTTGATGAGACCCAGCGATTCTGCCGGCACAAGATCCATGCCGCAAATATCACATTTCCCTGGATGATCTTTTAGAATCTGCGGGTGCATAGGGCTTATCCATTTATCTTTTAGAGATTCAGCCATTACAACTCCTTTTTCTCCAAGCTGGACAAAAGCAGTAGCTCTAACAAACATTCCGGGTTTTAGTAATTCATCTTTATTATCAACAACAACCCTTACTTTTGATGCCCTGGTTTTACTGTTTAGAATGGGATCAATATAAACAATTTTACCAGAGAATTTTTTACCTGGAACAGCTTCAACATTAAATTCAACTTTTTGTCCATATCGGATAAAAGGAAGGTCAAGTTCATATGCGTCAAGCATAAGCCATAATTTATTTAAATTTGATATGACAAAAAGCGGGTCTCCCGACTTAAAATGCTGTCCCTGAACAATATTCTTTTTAATGACAACTCCGTCAATAGGTGAATATAGGTCGAGAGTATCTGAAATTGTCCCTTTCTTTATAATCTGCTGTACCTGCTCATTGGTAAGTCCCATGACCCGCATCTTATTTTGAGTATTAATGTACTGCTGCTCTGCATTATTAATTGAAGCTTTATTTCCTGTTTTTTCCGCCTTTAACAGGGTATTATAGGTAATTAATATTTCACGTTGATAAACATATAAATCAGAGCTGAATATTTTAGCAAGATGAGAACCTTTTTTAACATGCATACCTGTATAGTTTGCATATAATTTTTCTACTCTACCTGGGAAATGGGAAACAATTTCGGCAGCCATGGTTTCATCATAATCTAGAGTTCCTGTCAATAAGATCTCTGCAAAAACAGCCTCTCTTTTTACTGTTGCAGTTTGCACTTCTGCCAGTTTACGGGCTCTATCGGAAAGCTTAATAACTGTATTTGATGGACTATCAATTGAATTTGTACTTTCAAGCGGAATTAAGTCCATTGAACAGATTGGGCACTTTCCCGGCTTGTTACTTTTTATCTGTGGATGCATTGCACAGGTCCATACCTGTTGTGCGGCGGGTTTTTTTTGAGAACTTGAATGTAAATGTTCCTGTGCAGAGTAAAGATTTATGTAACAGAAAAAAAAGGTGAATATAATTATAAAACTTCTGGCAATCATGTACATTTCCTTTGCTTTTAGAGATAAAATTTTGGATTCCTTTTCAGCTTATTTGAGACAAATTTTTGTCAATACGTTAATAGTATAATCAATTTCTTCGTCAGTAGTGTGTTTCCCAATAGAAAACCTAAGGGAACTGTATAATTCTTTAGCAGGAAGTCCCATCGCACTCAAAGTTCTTGAAGCTTCGCGGCTTGCAGCTCCACATGCTGAACCTGAAGATACGGCAATACCGTTAAAAGCAAGTTTCACGATAAGAGTTTCGCTTTCCATTCCTGAAAAGCTGATATTTGTAGTATTTGGTGTGCGCTCTGTTGATTCTCCATTAATTTTTGCGAATGGAATGCAGGATAAGATTCCCTGTTCTAATCTATCCCTTTTCAATTTCAAGCATTTAATATTTTTATCTAAATAGCTTTCGGAAAGCTCACATGCTTTGCCTAAGCCTACAATCCCAGGAACATTTTCAGTTCCGGAACGCTTCTTTCTTTCCTGTCCTCCTCCATGTAAAAGCGGCAATAAATGTAAACCTCTTGTCACAAAGAGGGCACCAACTCCTTTTGGTCCATAGATTTTATGCCCGGAAAGAGAAAGCATGTCAACTCCAAGGTCCTCGATAGAAACTGGTATTTTACCAACAGCCTGAACTGCATCTGTGTGCGTAGGGATATATTTTTCAGTTGCAATTTCTGATATTTCTCTGATGTTCTGTATTGTTCCTGTTTCGTTATTTGCCAAAATAATCGAGATAAGAAAGGTGTTGTCAGTTATTGAATCCTTCAAATCCTTTATTGAAATCAAACCATTTCTATCGACAGGCAGATATGTTACATTAAAACCTTCCTCTTCCATTTGTTTGCATTGATTATGGACAGAACTGTGTTCGACTGAACTTGTTATTATGTGATTTTTACCTGTTTTATTTAGTCTTGCAATACCGGAGATAGCAAGATTGTTTGATTCTGTCCCGCCGCTTGTAAAAATAATTTCATCAACTTTAGCTCCAATAAGCGTTGAAACCTGCAATCTTGCCTTGTTGACTGCATGCAGTGCTTCCTGACCAAACGAGTGAGTACTGGATGGATTACCGTATTTTTCAGTAAAAAAAGGGAGCATTACACCTAATACCTCTTCAGATACTGGAGTAGTCGAATTATAATCTAAAAATATTTTTTTCATATGTTTATAGTATATAAATTTATTCTATTGCTGGTTATTAAAGTAAATAATATTTAATTACTTATCCATTAAATATAAGTTTATTTTGAGTGTTTTAATTTTACAGTTAGTTCAGGTTTGGCAATAGTTAAAGATGTATGAGGGGCCACGTTTTCTGTAAGCCACACATTACCTCCAATTACAGAATCATGGCCAATAATGATATCACCAAGTACAGTTGCACCTGAGTAAACGGTTACATTATTTTTAAGAGTAGGGTGTCGTTTTACTCCTTTAACAATTTTTCCATTTTCGTCTTTGGGGAAGGAAAGGGCACCTAAAGTAACTCCCTGATATATTTTTACATTATCTCCAATAATAGCGGTTTCTCCAATAACAACTCCGGCACCGTGGTCTATGAAAAAACTGTTTCCAAGTTTAGCCCCTGGATGAATATCAATTCCCGTATCAGCATATGACTGAGATGCCATCATTCTTGGAAGTAAAGGGATATTTGCCATATACAGTTCATGTGCAATCCTATGAACAGCGACTGCGTGTATACCCGGGTAACTTAAAATTATTTCCTCAAAACTTTTAGCAGCCGGATCACCTTCGTATGCAGCAACAACATCTTTTTTTAGCATTTCACGAATTTTAGGCAGCTTTTTTATAAGATTTTTTGCAACCGTATCTGCCTGTGTATAAATATCACAGTTATCGCAACCATTCATGGTACAGTGATAACGCAGTGACTTAATTATTTGTGTTGAAAGTTCAGCATAGAGACGTGAAACGATATCACCTATAAAATAATGAGCATTTTCGAGATTGATAACTTTTCTTTCAGCAAATCCCGGAAAAATAATCTCTCTTAGATCTTTTAAGATTGAGGTTATCTCTTTTCGGCTTGGCAGATTAAAGCCTTCAATATGATTAATTCCCTGCATTCCTTTATAGGATTGACTCAACTCTTTAACAATTTCTGGAATAAAATTAGTTGATAAATTTACCTTAGTACAGGCTTCTGAACATTTTTCCATTACATGATTCCCTAAATAATTATCTTTTGAGGTGCTTGCAAAACTCTGGGTAGGGCTCCCTCTCCGAGGGTGCCGTGAGCTCGGCGGTTTCTGAGAAACCGCCCTATCATCGGCAATTTTGCAATTACCTCTTTAGTCTACTAATTAACGCGGATTTTAACGCTAATTCTTGGTTATACTTCTATCTGAGTCAGATTTGGCTTTTTTCTAATGCCTGAGCGAAGTCAGCAATAATATCTTCAATGTCTTCTATGCCGACAGAAACTCTTATTAAACCTGGTGTTATACCTACAACTTTCTTAGCATCATCAGAAAGCTGTTGATGTGTTGTAGAACTTGGGTGTATAACCAGAGTTTTAGCATCTCCGACATTAGCAAGATGTTTAGCTAAACTTACACTGTCTATAAATTTAATTCCAGCTCCATAGCCGCCTTTTAGCTCAACACCGAAAACAGAACCGAATCCGCCTGTTAAATATTTTTTTGCTGTTTCATGGTACGGGTGAGACTCTAGTCCAGTATAGTTTACTTTCTCAACTAATGGGTGACTACTTAAAAATTCAGCAAGTTTAAGTGCATTTTCACTATGTCTCAGCATCCTTAAAGGTAGAGTTTCAACACCCTGTAATGCATAAAATGAATTTGTGGGACTAGGGCAGGGGCCTATATTTCTCATTCCCTGAACTCTGGCTTTTACAGCAAAAGCAATATTGCCTGCGCCTGGAACATTTCCAAGGGCATCCCAGTAAACTACTCCGTGATAACTTGCATCAGGAGTTGTAAATCCTGGGAATCTACCTGAAGACCAGTTAAAGTTTCCACTGTCAACAATTATTCCACCGATTGAGGTTCCGTGTCCTCCAATCCATTTAGTGGTTGAATAAACTATAATATCAACGCCAAAATCAAATGGTTTACATAATATTGAAGCAAATGTATTATCGATAATAAATGGTATTCCTTCTGAGTGAGCTGCATCTGCAATAGGTCTTAAGTCAGGTACATCACCCTTTGGGTTCCCAATTATTTCTCCATATACGAGCTTAGTATTTTCTTTTATAGCTTCCTTTACAGTTTCAGGTGTAAATTCTTCAAGAAAAGTTACCTCAATACCAAAACTAGGCAGTGTATAACGGAATAGAGTTTCTGTTCCCCCATATAAAGAACCGGAAGCAATAATATGATCACCGGTCTGAGCAATATTTGTAATAGCTAAAAAAATAGCTGACATGCCACTGGCTGTAGCCAGTGCGGCAGTTCCGCCTTCAAGCGCGGCAATACGTTTTTCCAAAACATCAGTCGTTGGATTCATCAATCTGGTGTAAATATTTCCAAACTCTTTTAGTGCAAAGAGATTTGCTGCGTGTTCTGCAGAATTAAAAACATAACTTGTAGTTTGGTAAATAGGAACAGCACAGGCACCCGTTGTTGGATCAGCAGTCTGACCTGCGTGTAAACTTTTAGTTGAATTTCCCTGTATATTCATTTTTTTTGATTATCCTAAATTTTTTAATACAATTATATTAAGCTTGATCTTTAATAAGACCTATATGTCGTATACGACTTATAGGACATATATTTCAATGAGTTTGTGTATTACTCAAATAATGTTGTAGATAAGTATCTTTCTCCTGTATCAGGAATTATAACAACAATATTTTTATTATTTTCTCTTTCTGACATATGCAGGGCTGCAAAAACGGCGGCACCACCGCTGATTCCACATAATATTCCCTCCTTGACAGCTAATTCTTTAGAAGTTTTTAATGCATCAACATCTGAAACTTTCAATATCTTATCAAGCAAATCTGTGTCGAGAACTTCAGGAATGAAGCCAGCACCAATGCCCTGTATTCCATGTTTTCCGGGTTCTTCTCCTGATAAAACAGCTGAAGTTTTTGGTTCTACTCCGATAATTTTAATATTCGGATTTTTTTCCTTTAAATATTTTCCCGCACCTGTAATTGTTCCACCGGTTCCAATTCCGGCGATTAAAATATCTATTTTTCCATCAGTAGCGTCCCAGATTTCTGGACCTGTTGTGGTATAATGAATTTCAGGATTGGATGGATTATTGAACTGTTGAGGCATATAAGCACCGGTGTCGGATGCAATTTTCTCCGCCATTTTAATCGCTCCGTTCATTCCTTCAGCACCGTCAGTTAATACTATTTCTGCACCCAGTTGTTTCATTAGAGACTGTCTTTCAACAGACATTGTTTCCGGCATTGTTATTATCAGTTTATAGCCTCGTGATGCAGCGACCATAGCAAGTCCTAGACCTGTGTTGCCGCTGGTAGGCTCAATAATAGTTCCTCCGGGTTTTAATAATCCTTTGGCTTCAGCATCGTCTATCATGCTTACAGCAATTCTGTCTTTGACACTTGATGTAGGATTAAAAAATTCCAGCTTCCCAAAAATATTTACATCTTTGCAATAAATACCATGATATCAACTGTACGGTACGAATAACCCCATTCGTTATCGTACCAGCTAACAACCTTTGCAGTATTGCCCATTACCATTGTGCAAAGAGAATCAAAAATACTTGA
>CAZGAI010000175.1:0-7389 GCA_964523175.1 uncultured Victivallales bacterium
AACCGGCAGAAACAAACACCAGCATTCGGAATGCATTCTCTATATCCCGAAAACAGCTTTACGGCATAATAGAATCACAGAAAAAAGAACTCGCGGATATTCATTGTAAGTTTGCCGTACTTACTGCTGATTATGAAAAAGCTCCGCAGTATATTCGATACAGCATTGGGACAGTTTGCAAAACAGGAACTTCGTTTAAAATTACTCGAAAATGAACTTGAACAAGAGAAGAAAAAATTTGATAAAACTCCTGAACTCTGCTCATGGGCGGATGAATGGCTTCAAAGAGTATCGTATCTTTACCATGTTAATAATCAGAGAATCAAATTTAAAAAAGAATCTGAAGAATTTAAAAAACTTGATGCTGATTTGATTAACTCCATAGGGGATATAGAGGATGTCATTAATTCTGAAAACGAGTATTGTTTGTAAGATAGTTTAAATTCTTTTCACGTGTTTCTATATCCCAGCCGATATATTTATCTCTATCTATTGTTTTCCATGCTGCTGAACCGAAAAGAACACAGCCAAGTGGGCGGTTGTCTTTATCAAAGACGAAATATTTCCACAGCTTTCATAATTACATAATCATGTAATTAACATGGAATAGAGAAAAATTATTCCATTAGCTGCTATTGTGCTTAATGCAATGAAGTGCTTATGTCGAATATAGGCAGCATCATAGCCATGACAATAAATCCTACAACGACTCCCATAACAACAATTATCACAGGTTCCATCAGAGTCGATACAAATTCAATTTTTTTATCTGACTCTTCCTGATAGTAACTTCCAAGATTTTCAAGCATTTCGTCAAGGTTACCGGTTTCTTCACCGGTTTGTGTCATCTCAACGGCAAGGTTAGGAAAGAAGAAAGGACGCTTCTGAAACGTTGCTGATAAAGGTTCTCCCTCCTTTACTTCAGCTATGAGTGTTTGGAGCGAAGCGGATATATATGCATTACCAGTAATATCGGCAGTCGCTTCAAGAGCCTGTACCAGAGAGACACCGCTACCGACAAGTGAACCAAGCGATAGTGTGAAACGGGAAAGAGCTACTTCATGAATAAGCTGTCCAACTTGAGGTATTCGTAACTTAAACTTATCAAGTACAAATTGCCCATTTGAGGTTTTCTTATATTTAACAAAGACTATAATAATCAGGATTAGGCCTATTAGTAAAGCCCACCACCATTTTCCTAGAAAATCACTCAGAAATATCAGAATGCGGGTTGGTAGTGGAAGTACTATCCCCATATCGCCAAACGCACTTATAAACTTAGGTACAACAAAGCCTACAAGAACACCTATTGAGGCAAACATAACAAGACACATTACTATTGGGTAGGTCGTAGCGCTTTTTAACTTTGATACCATTGCCTGGTCTTTCTTCCTCATAGCAGATATCCGCAAAAGTGATTCGTCCAGAACACCACCAACTTCTCCCACTTTTATCAGGTTTACATATAAAGAGTTGAAGTATTTAGGATAGCCTGCAAAAGCATCTGATAAAGGTGTACCCTCAAGGACTTTAGAAGATATATCTCTTACGAGTTTGTTTAAAGATTCTTTATCAGATTGCCGTTCAATTGACTGCAGTGCTTTGGCAAGAGGCATTTTCGCTTTAAGCAGAGCTGCTAGACGGGTAGTGAAATTGGAAATATCAGATTTTGTTATGTTTTTTGAACCAAACAGTTTTTTCTTTGAAGATTTGGAGGTAACCAATGATACTGAAAGAGGGGATAGCTTCTGTTCTTTTAGCTTTGCGATGAGTGCGACCTGATCTTTTGCTACGAGGCTGCCTTCTACTGTATTTCCGCTTGAATCGATTGCTTTGTATGAAAAGTTTGACATCTAATCCTAGTCCATTTGGGTTACTCGTAATACTTCTTCTGCAGTCGTTACTTTAGATAGAATCTTATGTATTCCATCTTCACGCATTGTTACCATGCCGTATTTGATGGCTTCTTTTCGCAGTAAATCAGTGGCAACACGCTGGTTAGTAAGTTCTCTTATGCTATCGGATAATTCAAAAAACTCTATTATTGCTGTTCTACCTGAGTAACCGGTATTATGGCATTCATCACAGCCTTCTGCGTAAAGTAGTGTTTCCGGAAGTTTTTGATCCGAAGATTCAAAAAGTGTTTTAGCAGCTAAAGTCGGAGGTTTCTCTTTTGCACAGAATTTACAGATTTTTCTTACAAGCCTCTGTGCCATAACAGCATTTATTGAAGAAGATATGAGGAATGGTTCTATCCCCATGTCAATAAGCCTTGTTACAGCACTGGGTGCATCATTTGTATGGAGAGTGGAAAAAACCAAATGGCCGGTAAGCGCAGTTCTTATAGCTATTTCGGCCGTTTCCAAATCCCTTATTTCTCCCACCATTACAACATCAGGGTCCAGGCGAAGAATACTGCGAAGTCCGGCGGCAAACGTAAGCCCGACTTTGGCATTAACATGAATTTGTGTTATTCCGGAAACTTCATATTCAACAGGATCTTCAATTGTGATTATTTTCTTTTCTCCACCTTTAATCGATACAAGTGCTGCATTTAGGGTTGTAGTTTTACCGCTTCCTGTTGGACCGGTAACAAGAATTATGCCGTATGGCAGCTGTATTTGCCGCTCAAAAATATCCAGCTTTCTTTTGTCAAATCCAATTTGCTTTAGATCTACTAGTGCCCCACTCTTATCAAGTATCCTGAGGACAACACCTTCCCCATGAAGTACTGGTATTGTTGCTACTCTAAGGTCATAGGATTTATCCATCAGATGCAGTGAAATACGTCCATCCTGCGGGATCCTTCTTTCAGCGATATTTAGATCAGCCATAATCTTTATTCTGGATATAATAGCTGGATAGAGGTTTTTAGGAAATCTAGCTGATTCTTTTAAAACTCCGTCAACACGATAACGTACGATAGCTTCTTTTTCATATGGATCAACATGTATGTCGCTGGCCCCTATGGAAATGGCTTGCATTATTATCAGATTAACACGTTTTATAACTGGTGCTTCATTAGCTATATTTTCAATGGATTTTTCATCCATATCTTCATTAATAGATAAGCTGTTTAAATCTTCTGTGGAATTTTCTGCAAGCAATTCTCTGATAGAATCAAGCCTGCTCTGTGCTACCAGTACCAGTTTAATATTCCAGTCAGTTTCGATTTTTATTTTGTCAACAATCTCTATTTCCATGGGATTGGAAATACCGATTATTGTGATATCTCCCTCTTTGAAAAGTGGAAATATTTCTGTCTCGCTCTGCAGTATTTTGCTTAATTCAAAATATAGTTTATTGTCAAATTTTGGGTCATTAATGTCAAAAGGAAGCCAATCCATGCCCACAGCATCTGAAACTAAAGGCATTAATACAGATTCTTTTATATAGCCACCATTGAGAATTGTATTCAAAATAGGAACATTTGAATTAAGAGAAAGTGAGTAAAGTTCATTAAATCTACTCTCATCTATTAATCCGTTGTCTATAATAACTTTTTTTATAAAATTTCTGTCCATAGTAAGTTATTCTCGGTACTCGCTGTTAGAAATTAGTTATTAGTGAAAGATGCCTTATCTGTATTATGTTGAATCCAGCTTATCCCAAATACTACTTGGAACTACTCTTGCTTTGCGTTTAAGGCCTTTAACTTTATACATAATAATGTTGTTATCTTTATATTTTCCCAGATAATTTTGTCTTACAAGTATGTCTAAATAAATTTTTGCTTCAGTTTTATCTAGTTGATTTTCTGGTATATTTATGAAATCATCTAAAGAAACTATTCCTATTTTTAGAACAGATAAATAGACATTTTTGATTGGATCTGTAAGGTCAAATATACCTAATAAATTCGATTCTTTCGGATTATCTATAGATTTAGTCATTATTAATTTTCTTGCAAATCTGGAAGTAAATTATTGTGTATCGTTACCCTAAATTAGACTGTTTGCTATATTATTGATTTTGTTAGACCATTCTTCGTTAGGAAACAGTTTACATAAAAGTCCGTTACTTGCCAGTTCCGTTAATTTATAGGTATGCGGCATAACTTCAGCAACAGTACAGTCAAATGCCTTTATTACAGCATTTTTTACCTGTGATTTACTATATGAAGGAGCTACCATATTGACAATTATCCTAATATTTTTCACATTAAGTTTGCGGGCTATATCTATTGTTACACTTGTACCCTGAAAATCCTGCTCGTCCGGTCTCATTACAATGAGCAGAGTATCAGACATTGCGATTGAAAGAAGAGTTTCTTCATTGATACCTGGATGAGTGTCTATTACCAGATAGTCGAGGTTAAGATGTTTTTGAATTTTATTGAATGCTTCAGCAAGTGCAGCTACATCATATCCTTCCTTTAGAATTTTTGCAATATCCTGTGTATTCAAACTGCTTGGAATGAAATAAAAGGTCTGCTTTGGTAAACCAAATTTAGAGGAGATGTCAACAACGATTTCGCTGATATCTACATTGTTGAAAATGAAATCGTTTAAATTATACCCTTTATGATGTGATAATTTTAAAGGAACGTGTATGCCTGGTGATTGAATATCAGTATCAATAACACAAACTTTTTTGCCTTTTTTGGCTAGCGAATAACTGAGGTTACCGGTGATATTGGATTTACCCGTACCACCCCGAAAAGAATGTATTGAAATTATTTTACCCATATGATATCTTCATCTTTAATTGTTTAGTAGCTCTAACCTAGGGGGTTTTCATTATTATTTATGATTATAACATATTTTAAGCAAAAAAAAACATAATAAACTGAGATTTTTATAAAAAAATGAGAAAAAATGTAAAATAGCTTAATTTGAATATTATTTCACATATCCGATCATAAGAAATAAAGCTGGATTATACAGCTAAAGAATAAATTCAGATATCCTATAAAATATCTTCATCTTTAATTTTACCTAAAATCTCACTCTCTAGAGATTCATACTTATTTAATACTGTTCTGACAAAATCTCTGTGTTCACTGTATGAACCATGATAGAAACATCCTTTAAAACCGGAAATTATTAAATCGCGAAATTGTTTTTTAGTCACATGGATATTATCTAAAATTAATGAAAGTTCCTTTGTTACACTTGTATTTGATATCAATCTGTTATCTGTACATATAGATACTGAAAGCCTGTGGCCTATCATTTTGCTGACCGGATGGTCAAGAATAGATTTTAGCTTTGGTATTGTTTGAAGATTGCTTGTAGGACAGACTTCAATTGTTATTCGCCTTGAAGCTATAAATTCAGCAAGGTAATATGAAAATTTTTCAGGATTTTTTATGTCTGGATCTTGAATGTCATCGTGGTTATAAAGGAATGTTCCATGACCTATACGGTTTGCATGACACTCTGTGATTGCCTGAAAAATAGATTCAGGTCCGTAGGCTTCACCGGCATGTACTGTTTTTTCCATAAAATTCTTATGCACATATTTGAAAGCATCATGATGATCGATTGCAGGAAAACCTTTTTCAGGACCGCAAAGGTCGAAGCCAACAATAGGAAGGTTCAGGTCATCTCGTAATTCTATAGCGGCTCTTGCGAGTTCCATTGAAGCTATTTTGTAAACTTCAGCTTGAGGGAAATATCTTAGAGAAGATAACAAGCTGGAGTAATAAGGAGAGAAATGTTCATTAAAAAAACGCATAGCTCCAACAATTATGCCGAATTTGAAAGGAATATCAACACCGGATTTAACCGCCTGGGTATTGTCATGCTCTTTCCGTGCCCTTTCCAAGCCATTATAAACGGCTTGAATGATTTTGTCGACAGTAGGAAGATTCCTGTTGATATGTAACTGTGGTGCATACCTAACTTCCAGGTAACGGACATTTTCAGAAAGATTGTCCTGGGCAAGCTCATATGCGATTCTTTCTAGATTTTCTGCATTCTGCATAACAGCACAGGTATAAGAAAAACCTCTTAAGTAGTCAGGTAAGTCAGTATATTTGTCTTTAAAAACAGTTTTTCTCAAGCCGTCTTCATCATAAGAAGGAAGATCAACTTTATCATGTTTAGCCAGCTCAATTAGCGTAGATAGGCGCAGAGATCCGTCAAGGTGAACATGTAGATCTGTTTTTGGAATTTTATCTAGAAACTCTTTTATAGTTTTATTCATAATACATTAACTCCTTAATTTAAACCTGTAATACTTTATTTTAAAAATATACTTTTAGCTTGTTAACAATCATTTTAATATTCGTTTTAAAATTAAAAAAATTAACCTCTAATATAGTACTTAAACAAGAAATATCATGTATAGTTCAGGTTTATATAATTATTTTATTTCCATTCTCGCCTTGCGTGTTTATTGCCAGGCTGGTTGTATTTTATAACCTGTAGCTCAGAAGCAATTGAAAGTGCTATTTCATTCGGGGATGTTCCGCCTATTTTTAATCCAATGGGCGTATAAAGAGGGTTAAAATTAATAGTACTATTTATTTCATTAGACAGTCGCTCTATCATTTTTTCAGACTTTTTCTTTGATGCAATCATACCGATATATTTTGGAGAAGTACAAGAGTTGCAAATGTTTTTCAATACACTATAGTCAAATTCATGGGAATGAGTGGTAATAATAATATAACTGTTGTTCAGTTGAATATTATTGGTTGGTAAATTGCTATAATCTTCAATCAACTGTGTGTTAGCATCTTTAATTTCAGTGAGAATGTTTTTCCGGGAGTCAAGCAAAGTTACATTAAAGCTAAGCGGCTTAAGATAGTATGCGAGAGCTTTTCCTACATGGCCGGCACCAAATATTAAAACGTTCTCCTGTGTTTCAATGTACTCATAAAATAGAGTGATGCTGCCGCCACAAATCATTCCCGTCTTGATTCCGCTGAGCTGTGGAGAAGTAGATGAAGCCTGGTCAACTATGTTGTTATTTTCTCCAAGTAGATATTTTTTTGAGATAGTGGCTTTGCTGATTAAGATGGCAAGTCCCTCATCGATTGCAATATGTTCAAGTGTTCCGCCGCCAATTGTTCCGGATTTAATACCGTCTGCGCTGATAAGAAGTTTTGCCCCGGGTATTTGTGGGCCGTGTCCTTCTTTATTAGTAACAGTTATAAGAACACAGGCCTGTCCCTTTTTTTGCTGATCTACTATTGTTTCAAAGATATTCATAATCTACTATTCCATTTTTTGTTAATTATTCTAAATTATTACAAATAATAACACACGGAACATGTTTTTTCTTATTTTAATATTTTTTATATACATTTTTTATTATTTATGAGATAGTATAAGAATTTGCGTTTAACATGTTTATTGACAAATTATCAAACCTTATTTGTACATTTTAACTGAGGTTCGTATGTGTGTACATATTTTTTGAAATGTAAAAGAGCCGTCT
>CAZGAI010000176.1:0-7384 GCA_964523175.1 uncultured Victivallales bacterium
TCTTCAGGAAAAAGCTTCCCTTTTTCCTTGTTTACATATTTTCTCTTTTGTATTGTATTTACAATAGCAGCATAAGTAGAAGGTCTGCCAATTCCATTAGCTTCAAGTTCTTTAATTAAAGAAGGTTCTGAATATCTTGGAGGAGGTTCTGTAAATTTCTGTTCTCTTTCCAGTTTATCCAACCCACTTTCATCGCCTTTTTTCATTCTTTTTAGAAAATCTGGTCCAATAACATTTTTTTCAGCCTGCTCTTCGATTGTTTTATCGTCAGTTACTTTTGTATATCCTGGAAAATCCATAACGGAAACAGTTGTCCTAAAAGTATATTTTGTATTTTTAGGCTTAGTAACTGAATCAACACTGGTTCTTGTGTATTCTGCAGGCGACATTTGACTGGCAACAAACCTTTTCCATATCAGTTTATAAAGATTAGCCTGCTCTCTATCCAGGAATTTTGCAGCATTTTCAGGTGTCAACCTGACATCCGTAGGCCTGATGGCTTCATGAGCCTCCTGAGCAGTTGATTTATTTTTATATCTATTAAATTTTAAAGTAGCATATCTCTGTCCATAGGATTCTAAAATAAATTCACGACAGTTCTGCTGTGCTTCGTTAGATATCGTAAATGAATCAGTTCTCATATAGGTAATTAAACCGCCTGTTTCACTCCCGGCTGAATCTATTCCTTCATACAACTGCTGTGCAACACGCATAGTTTTATTTGCAGGAAACCTCAAATATGCTCCACCTGCCTGCTGAAGAGTACTTGTGATAAAAGGTGGAGGAGCATTTCTTCTTACAGGTTCAATTTTGACTAAACCTATATTGAAGGCTCTGGAATCATTTATTTCATTATATATTGTATCTGCTGTTTCCTGATTTGGAACATCTGCCTTTTTGTCGTCAATTTTCAGAAGTTTAGCGATATAAAGATTTTCTTTTCTATTTTCCCAAAGAAGATGTGCTGTAAAATTCCAAAACTCTTTAGGGGTGAAGTTCTGAATATCCCTTTCTCTTTCACATACCATACGCAATGCCACAGACTGCACTCTACCCGCACTTAACCCTCGCTCTATTCTTGACCATAACAACGGGCTGACCTGGTACCCAACAAGACGGTCAAGTATTCTTCTTGCCTGCTGAGAATCCACAAGATTCGAATCTATTTCACGTGGAGAATCAAATGCTCTGTTAATAGCTGTTTTAGTGATTTCATGAAATTCTACTCTCCTAAAAATAGCTTTAGTTTTTTTAGATAGCACTTCCTTTAAATGCCAGGCAATAGCTTCTCCTTCTCTGTCAGGGTCTGGTGCAAGATATATTTCATCCGCATTTTTTGCAGCAGCATTTAAAGCTTTCATTGTGCTGGATTTAGTAACTACATATCCAGGATCAAAATTATTTTTTACATCAACCCCAAGTGAACGTTCAGGAAGATCTCTGACATGCCCCATTGATGCCATTAAATTGTAACCGTTACCAAGTATTTTTCCAATTGTCCGGGCTTTTGCCGGTGACTCAACTATAACTAATTTATTTTCCATAAATATGTAATATCCTCTCTAGAACTATTTCAGATGTTAGATTATTTATCGGGACATAGCTCAAAGAGCGACGCCTGATGATTTCAGATTGAATTTTCTGTAGCCTTTGATTTATTCCTGATCAAATTCAATCAATCTTCAAACCTCAAAGATTTTATATATTACATTTATTTTTATTTTTTCAAATTAAATATGACAGAATCTTTGAAAATCGATTCAGCTTTAACACAATTTATCTTAAAGTTAAAAGAAAACAGACTATACACGAACTTTGTTGATATAATAAGCTTATAATTAAAAAAATATCAAATTCCCAAGTAATCCACTATCCCCTGACCCTAATGACTTAAGTGCAAGTATCGTATTTTATATTTACTAAGTTTATGGAGTCCCCTATTTAAGGCTAACATTTAACAGTACAGGAACTTGCTTTTATCACATTTTTTATATACAATAATAACAAGATTTTTCTCACTAGACAAAAATTTAGCAATTAACTTAAATTCAAAATAAACGATACTCACAAATGGACAATAATATAATTTATGTTTACGTTGTAAGCTTAGGCTGCTCTAAAAATTTTGTTGACACAGAAGTTATGGCGGCAGCACTACTAACTCATGGAATTGGAATAACTGATAATCCTGATGAAGCTTCTGTTTTCCTAATTAACACATGCGCATTTATTCTCCCTGCCCGCGAGGAGGCTGAAGATAATATAGATACAGCACTAAATTGGAAAGCCGGTTACCCTGATGGAAAAATTATTGTTACTGGCTGTTTAACACAGTGGGATAAGAAAAAAAAGTATTTTAAACAATATCCTGAAGTTGATCTCTGGCTCGGTATAGATGAACTAACCCTGCTGCCTGATAAAATTGCAGAGCTATACTCTGATAAAAAACAAATTCAAAAATCTATTCTTCACAAAAATCCAAATTATCTTTATAACGATAAAACTCCCAGACTGCAACTTACTCCTGCCCATTATGCTAGCATCAAAATTGCAGATGGCTGTGATAATAGATGTGCCTATTGATCAATTCCCTCTATTAGGGGCAGATTGCGCAGCCGTAGGCAGGAGTCAATACTTGCAGAGGCTAAATCTCTACTTAGTAACGGAGTCAAAGAACTGATTATAATAGCACAGGACATAACTGCCTTTGGTAGAGATAACAAAAGTAGTGAAAATTTATCTTCTTTATTATTAGAGTTGGATAAAATTGAAGGAAATTACTGGATTAGATTACACTATCTGTATCCTGAAGGAATAACAGATGAACTTATTTCAATTCTAGCTGACTCAGAACACATACTTCCCTACCTTGATATACCTATACAGCATATTTCTGACACTGTTTTAAAAAGAATGAACAGAAGAACAACCTCTACTCAAATAAAAGAGAGGCTGCTAAAACTCAGAAAAAATATACCCAGCTTAGTAGTAAGAACAACCTTCCTTACAGGCTTCCCAGGTGAATCTCAAGATGAGTTCAATGAACTTAAAAACTTTGTCTCAGAATGGAGATTTGAACGAATTGGTGTTTTCCCCTTTTATCCTGAAGAGGGTACAAAGGCTGTAGAACTATCGAATCAAATACCTTTTGACACCGCAGAAAAAAGATCTGAGGAACTATATAAGATACATGCCAGAAATTCACAGGAGTTTAATAGTAAACTTGAGGGTAGGGAGTTTGACGCAATTATTGATTCTTCTGAACCCGGTGAAATAATTGGCCGAACATATATGGATTCGCCTGATATTGATAATACCGTCGTTATTGAATCTAATAAAAGAGTTGAAGAAGGAAAAATAATAAAAATAAGAATAACAGGAAGTTCTGAGTTTGAACTTACAGGTATTGAAATTTAGATTATATTTGACTAGGATTTATATTACTTAACTTTGAATCTGAAATCATAAATCTGTAACCATAAATTACAAAGGGAAAGCATGAACCTACCGAACAAGATTACTGTTACAAGAATCATCCTTGTATTTATCATTCTATTCCTAGCTAATATCTATTATAAATTCCCACCTGCAATAGCATTTACTATACAAATTATTGCAGTTATTCTAACTGTAATAGCGGCTTATACTGATTTACTTGACGGGCAGATTGCCAGAAAGTATAACCTAGTTAGCGACTTTGGCAAATTGATGGACCCGCTTGCAGATAAAATTTTTGTAATGACTATATTTATTATTTTTGTATGCAAAGTCAATCCTTACACACATCATACAATGCTACCGGGCTGGATAGTTGTAGTAGTTTTGGCAAGAGAGTTTCTTGTTACAGGACTGAGATCTCTGGCTGCCGCTAAAGGAGAAGTCATTGCCGCTGACAAATTCGGCAAATTGAAAACAGCAACTCAAATGGCTTTTTTCTTTTTTGGAGGCTTTGTATGGTTAGATGTTCTGGCTCTGCGCGGAATTGTTCTTTTTTTCTGGATTATTGCTATGGGAATAGTGGCAGCTATAACTATATTTTCCGGCCTGAATTATTTTATCAAATACAGACATTTGTATTTGAATGATTAAGTAGAGATGGGGTTCAAACACATCTCTACTACATTGCCGCCACATATGTAAATTAATAGGATGGAACTACTTTCTCTTTACTGCTTCCCCAGATTACTGAAGATGGATTATTGTCCAGTTGATTCGTCAGATTTTTTATGCTTTTGGCTGTGGTGTTAAAATTGCCTACGGCTGTGCCAAGCTGTTTTACCGTCATTTTCATAAGAACTCTAGCGTCAGCTGATGTTTCCGGAAGTTTACTCTCATTAATTTGCCTGTTAAGATTATTTACTACTTGTCTAATTTCTGTCATAGTATCTGTCAGTTCAGAAACCACCTTCTCAATTTTTTCTTTAGTAAGAGAGTCGCTAAGCCTAGTTGTAACATCATCAATATTTTGACTTATTTGATTAAAATTATTAATCACATCATCAATTTTAGGGTTTCCTAGATAAGTATTTACTTTAGCCAATGCTGACCCGACATCTTTAAATATTTTATCTATTCCTGACATTTTACCTAGTGACACATCAATTCTTTTTATAATACTGCCGAACAATACAGGAGGAATAGAAGGAATGTATAAAATATCCTGAGTTGGTTTAGGTATTGTGTTTGAAGGAAATTGAAATAAATCCACAAATTGAAGTTCCTGATACAGAGCCCCAGTAATTCCTTCATACATTAACTGGCATCTAAGTCCATTTTTAACTTGTTCTGTAATGTATTCAGACAAAGACATATCTGCATCTTCAGAATTAGACTGAGCTAAAGCATTTGAATAAATCTCCATATAAATATAAACTAGGTTCCCAGTAGAGATTTTGATATTGGTAATTTCACCAATGGGAACTCCGCTGAATTTAACTTTAGCACCAACAGAAAGCCCCTGAACAGACGAATCTACTATAGTCATACATTTTATTTTAGGTTTCATAAACGCAAAGAAACCAAATAAAATCAGAGCAACCAAAAAAATAATAAAAGCACCTACCACAAAAATACCGAGTTTATACTTGTTTGCCAAATTAGCCATATTTATCCTCTTAATGATGAGCGGGTTAAAAAATCTTTTATCCAAGGGTCTTTTGTGTTATTTCTAATTTCCTTAGGTTTACCGTCTGCTACTATACTTTTGCTTTTCTTGTCAAGTATAATTACACGATCTGCAACCGTAAAAATACTGTCCAGTTCATGAGTAACAATTACCATAGTAGAACCGGTAGTATCTTTCAAATCCAATATTAATTTATCAAGTTCAGCTGATGATATAGGGTCAAGGCCCGCGGAAGGCTCATCAAAAAACAAAATATCCGGATCCAGCGCCATTGCTCTGGCGAGTCCGGCGCGTTTCCTCATCCCTCCGCTGATTTCAAAAGGTGAATAATTTTCAAATCCTTCCAGACCAACCTGACTTAGTTTGACCTTTGCCAGGGATGTAATAATTTTTTTAGGCAAATCAGTAAACTCCCCCAAAGGTAAAGCTATGTTTTCCTCTAAAGTCAATGAACTAAAGAGTGCGCCTGACTGATATAAAACTCCAAATTGCTTTGTCAATTCAAGTTTTTCATTTTCGGCGGCTTCAACAATGCTTATCCCATTGATTGTAATATCACCTTTTATCGGCTTGTACAGCCCAATCATATGTTTTAGGATTGTGCTTTTCCCACATCCTGAGCCACCAAGTATAGCAAAAACTTCACCCCTTTTAACAGAAAAGTTTAAGTTTTCCATAACAGTTATGTTATCATAGCCTACTGTCAGGTCTCTTACTTCTATAATTTTATCAAGTTTATTTGACATTGTTTTTTATTCTCATAAAACAAGATTAAATTTGCATGTTACTTTGCTGTAGAGGTGCAATGCCTGCATCTCAAACGTGTTATCCGAGCATTGCACAATATCAGACGCATGCAATGCGTCTCTACATTACACTTTATAGGTTTCATTTAGATAAAACTGTAATTGATCAAATAGCTACGCTCACTGAAACTAAGCAAAATCAACTATAAATTGCAGTGATTACAGCATCGGCGATAACAATAAGAAAAATGCCTGAGACCACAGAGGATGTTGCAGCTCTACCTACCCCTTTAGCATCATTCTCAGCTTCAAACCCCCTTAAGCATCCTATAGCTGCAATTAAAACTGCAAATACAATGCTTTTCATTATACCCTCAAACATATCAAAAGCTGAAACGGCCTGAATCGTTCTCAAGTAATACTCGCTTAGAGTAACTCCACTTTGTAAAACACCGACAAGCATCCCGCCTATAACTCCTGCAATATCTCCAACAATCGTCAGCAAAGGCATAACACAAACAAGGGCTATCATTTTTGGTATTACCAAAAAACGACTTGTGTTAAGTCCCATAGTTTCCATTGCATCCAATTCTTCAGATACCTTCATGGTGCCTATTTCTGCAGCAAAAGCAGAGCCTGCACGTCCTATACAGATCATTGCAACCATTAATGGACCAAGCTCTTTCACTATTGACAAACCGACAAGATTAGCCACAAAAATAGAAAGACCAAATCTGCCCATTTGTACGACACCCTGAAAGGCCAGTATTGCACCCATCAAAAAGCAGATAAGGAAAACAATAGGTACAGCATCTGCCCCTGCTCTGTCCATATAGTAGAAAGTTTCTTTCCACTGCACTTTTCTGGGATGGAGAATTGAATAATACACAGCAGTCGTCAAGTCGCCAATAAACCCGAAAAATTTCTTTGTATCTACAATTAATTCTAATGTAGCATTTCCTAATGTAACAAAAACAGAATCAGGATGTGTGTGCTGAATATCTTCAGCAAGCACACCTTCGCATGAGTTTTTAAATTTAAGCTTTTCAAGCATTTCATTAAGGCTGTTGCTAGCTCCTGAAATGCAAATTCTAACTTTGTTAATTGCACAAAAGATTCCACAGGAATCAAGAAAGGCAAGCGCATGAATATCGTTGGATGTAACATTAGCTAAATCAATTTTAATCCCGGAAGGGCGTTTCTTTTCAAATTGTATTATAAATTTATTATAGGTAAGTCCTGAAGCATTTCTTGTAAGTTTATCTTCAGGAAAATTTTTTATATATAAAATATTACCTTTCGTTTCAAGTATTGGTATAACTTCATCCTGAAATTTCTTTTTTTGATTATTTCTCATTATTCTTCTTAATTCAGCAGAGAATGCCGAATAATGCTCCAATTATAATAATAACGGGGTAAAGCTAGATGTTTAACGTTCGATGAACAATTCATTATAGCTATATACTATGCGTTTAAAGTATAATTAAACAAATTAATGTTTGCATATCATTAC
>CAZGAI010000177.1:0-7371 GCA_964523175.1 uncultured Victivallales bacterium
CTGATAACTGATAACTGATAACTGATAACTGATAACTGATAACTGATAACTGAGCCTGGGTGTACTTTTCAGACACCCTCTAACTAGGGAATAGCAGAATAGTACTTTTTAGTTAAAAAAAGAAAATTTGAACTTACATAATATCCAATAACCTATAAAGAAAATGGTTATTGGATATTCATGAGCTATTTACCTTAATATGCTTACTTCTTGTAGAATTTAGCTATTCTATCTGATAGTGCTTTGTCTGGATTTTTTACCATCTTTGCAGTAATAGTAAATGTTTTACTCTTAAGTTCGTCTACTATCAAATTAAGACCCAGGTGGTAATCTTTAAATTTCTCTGAACATATTTCAGCAATAGACTTACCTGTATCTGAAGACTGTTTTGTTATAGCGTTAGCTGCTGCTTTATTGAAGTTAAACGTAAAATCGTGTTCACCTTTATAACTTTTTATGAATTCATCAAGTTCCTGGAATAACTGTATATCGCATTCTTCTTTAGAGTCATTCAGTATTTGATCTAATACTTTATCTGGGGTTTCCACAGTCTGTGCATTTACTGTAAAGGATGAAACTTCTACAGAAGGAAGTTCAAATTTGAAGTTTCTGAAAATTCTCTCCATTATTGTCATTAGACCACGGGCGCCTGTATGCTGTTTATAAGCTTTTTCTGCAATACAGGAAATGGCATCATTAGTAATTTCAAAATCTATATCATAACCGCTAAAGTCATGGATATATTGCTTCAAAATACTACCCTCAGAATCAGTCAGTACCTTTTCGAGGTCACGAGCAAGAAGTTCTTCGCATGTTACACGGATCGGTAGGCGGCCAATAAATTCAGGTTCAAAACCAAACTTAATAAAATCTGCAGTTGTACTTTTTTTGAGATATTCAGATTTAGAAACGCTTTTCAATCCCTCGTTGCCAAAACCGATCTGTGAGCCGGCAATACGTTTTTTAACCATTTCAGAAAGCTGACCGAAAGATCCACTTACAATAAACAGAATATTTCTAGTATTAATAGTATTTTTTTTCTTTTTACCGCCTCCATGCATCGCATTCATCATAGATTCCATCTGGCCCATCATGTCGGTTTGGCTAAGGAGATTGACGGCAGAGTCTTCCATCAGTTTAAGCAGATTGATTTGAACGCCACGACCTGAAACGTCACGACTCCCGTCAACTGAACTGCAGGCGATTTTATCGATTTCATCAATATAGATAATTCCATATTGAGCAAGTTCTGTGTTGCCATTAGCCAACTTTACTAAATCACGGACGAGATCTTCTACATCGTGCCCGACATATCCTGTAGCGGAATACTTTGTTGCATCTGCTTTTACGAAAGGTACACCTATAAGGTTTGCGAGGCACTTAACTAAATATGTTTTACCAACACCTGTTGGACCAAGAAGTAGTACATTCTGTTTTGTATATTCCCAGGTATTATCGCTTTCTTTTTTCATACAGTTTCTTATGTGATTATAATGGTCACATACTGCTACAGAAAGCACTTTTTTTGCTTCTTCCTGTTTTACGACGAAGCGGTCAAGATATTTTTTAACTTCTTTCGGTTTAAGCTCAAAGTTTTTCAAAATATCAAGAATTTTATTTGTATCTTCTTCAGGATTTTTCTTTTCCTGATTTTGCTCTTTTGTCTGTTTTTGTACTGGAACAACAAATGAATTCGGTCCTAGGTTTTTCAGCGCCTTCTGCAGCTGTTTTTGCATTTCCTCAAATGAAAAACTGTCATCCTGTTTTTTATCATCATTATCTTTTTCAGTGCTATTTTTATCGATATTTGTATTCATAATTATTTCCTTTTTTGTTATTTTGAAAAATGTTTATTTTTAAAAACAAATAAGATATATACAATTACGGTCTTTACCAATTTATTTTTAAAAACAATAGGAAAAAGGATGTCATTCATTTATTGATTTGTTTGATATAGGAGCTGATTTTCTTTCCATAATCAGGGTCACTGGCCCATTTTCCATTACCCAGGTCTGAAACATGTTTGGCTGAGCCGCGTTTGACATAAGTAAATCTTGGATCAACGACTTTATTATTAAGCATCGATGTGCTGGCATAGGCTTTCAAATGTTGTATTTGAGCTCTAATACCTTCTTGCAGAGATCTAAATATTGCTCCATTAGCTCCATTGTCTGTAGCACCTATTCCAGCGAAATTATTTTGATTTTTTTTTACTTGGCCACCGAATCTGAGATAGTTTGTTTCAAGACACATTTGAGAAAAGGCTACATCTGAATTCACTCCTTCCAGTGAAGCTTCACTTATATAGGTGGCAGCAAATTGATGAACGAAATCTCTGCTGATATTTCTGTTGTTTTTTAGGAAAAAATTAGTCAGCTGTGAAGCAGATGCTTTGCCTTTTTCCATAATTGGAATGTTTTGAGAAAATGTCTCTCGTATAAAATTATTAAGATAAGAAATTTGTTTATCAAATAATATAATTAGAATAATAATGCATAAAATTAAAAAAATGATTTTTTTCATTGTAAAATCTAAAATTGAATCAGGTATTTATTGTATTTGTACATATATTAATAAATATTAATAAATATTAATTTGTTTCTCGGCTGGTTTTTTTATGCTAAACTCTTAAGCATTAATAAATCTATATCTATTTTACTATTTCTGCAAACATTAAAATAAAGGGACATTGTATAACTCAACAATTTATCTCTTTTCTCATTTGAAAAAAATGAGAAAAGTTTATAGATTTTTTTATGCAGAAGTTCATCTGTACAAATAAATCTAGTCTGAGGCTTTACAGTTATTGATCAACCCTTTAAATCTGGACGATAATTATGGAAAAATATCTTAATAATATTTGCAGTGCTATTTTTATCTCTAGAGATACTATGGTTAATGCTAAGTTTCCTGCTATCAAAATAATGATCGTTATTCTACTTTTACTACTTTTGACAGGATGTTTTTCCAATAGACAAAATGTTTCTGTTGAAATTAGTCATAATTTCTGGAAAGATAAAGTTTATGCTGACATTGCATGTATAAACGATGATGAGTACAGGCAGTATGAAATGTGTTCAAAAGAAGAATTCTGGGAAATAGACAGCGGATTAAGAAATAATCTTTATAGTAAAAGTTTTATTTTTAATATGAGCAATGTGGTATATCAGGAATTATCTAGTGATGACCCCATATGGAAGAATTGGAAAAATGACGATTACCTAATTGTTTTCGTTGAACTGCCGGAATCCTATATTAATTTACCATGGAAAATTATAATACCTCTGGAATATTATTCCTGGTTTAATTTTTGGGATAGTAGAGAGACCTTTATATATATTTCAGATAAGGGTGTGCTGCGTCTTGACGGATTAATTGCCAATAATGAAGGCCGCTATATCTCTCAGTCGGACATGAAAAAGCTCATAGATTATGAAGGAGACAGATAACTTATTTCATTGATCGAGCCAGCATTCTTCTGATATTATTTTTTCCCAACGTCTACGAATTTGTTCAAGGCAGATCATTGCTGCAATATATTTTTGTTGAGTCTCCGGAGTGGGGGCAAGAAGTTTTAATCCCTGAAGTTTCCTAATATATTCTTTTAAACTTGTCACCAATTTTATCGGTGTCTCACAGTCATGTGGACTTGGGACGACAATTATTCCGGCATAAAGACGGTCTATTGTAGCATTTCTGTGCCTAAATGGAATGTTTTCGTGTCTCCATGTAAGTAATGGCCAAGGTAGTTTTGAGTGTAAAGCATGTGCCTCTTTATAATCTATTTTTTGCGGGACATAATGCAGTTCCTGTAGTTCCGGCACGTGCTCCAGTACTTTGGGGGTTAAAAGGACCCCGATCCAACTTTGTTCTTTTTCATATTCTACTGCATCTATTATTGGAGCTCCGGAAAACATCAGATGTCCATCTCTACTGTCAAAACGCCAGTATTTACCAGCTGATATAGCGCCTCGAACCGGGATTTGGATTTCAGTTAATAAACGATATGAAATAGTTGAGACTGCAGATAATAGATTTTTTAAATGTGTAAGTTCAAGGCCGCGGGAATAGATGACAACACTGTCGGATGTTATTTCAAATTCAAGGTTGCCGCCAGGTATATTTACCGCTGTTCGTATTATTTCAATATATGATTCAAAACGTACATGAAAAGAATCGTTGGCGACTATTTTAGAAAAACCCAGAATATCCAGGAATGCTACATATCCTTCTATAAAAATCTTCATTGTTAGGCCCTTTATGCTTTGCTGAGAATAAATAAGTAAACCTGTTGATAACAGTTATTTGACAATATAGTTCTAATATTATGTTTTAGTATTAGCAGAATTATTATTTTGTAAAAACATCAGTTCTTTTGTTTATGTCATTTTGCCATAGTATACTTTTGTGTCATACGTAAATGAGACTATCTCATTTACGGCAGACTTATCGAAGACAGCCTTTAGACCAGCCATAAGGGGTTTATATCCCGACTGGTTGGGGGAAGGGCAGTAAGAGGAGGAAAGCAGTCTGCCTATTAGTCCGTCTAAATCGAAATGCTGTTCGTTTGCAAAACTATTCAATCGGTAACCTGAAGGACCAAAAAATTGATCGATGTCTTTTCTGTGGATATTTCTATGATTTACTTTGCTGTATTCGGGAGCATGATCGCATAGTAGTTTGTCATAGGCTTGCAGAAACGGAGAATCAGTTTTCCTTTCATTCCATATTAATGCAACCCATCCATCTTTTTTCAGTATTCGGCTAAACTCATGTTTTGCTTCAGTCATTTTAAACCAGTGAAATGCCTGTGCTGCTGTTATTATATCAACGGACTTATCTTTTAATTTGGTACATTCAGCTGAGCCGTCTATGCTGTGATATTTATCATTAGAATTAAATGCTTTGTCAGCGGCCTGACGCATTTCCTTATTTGGCTCTACTGCATAGACCTTGTATCCGCATTTCAACAATAATCCAGAAAGAATTCCTGTACCAGAACCGATATCTGCAACGACTGAATTTGCATCTAGCCCACAAGTAGGCTTAAGTGTAGAAAGCACCTCTATAGGATATGATGGACGGTACTTTACATAATTTTCTACTCGATTACTAAATCTTTTAGTTGGTGCTTTCATTCTTTAATAAATTTCACATTAATTTTTCTTTGATTACGAGGACCGTCAAATTCACAGAAATAAACGCTTTGCCACGTTCCCAGGACTAGTTTGCCGTTTTCTATAGGAACTGTAAGGGCCGGGCCGAAAAAAGTAGACTTTAGATGAGCGGCAGTATTTCCTTCCATATGTCTGAACTTTTTATCGTCCCAGGGGATTAGTTCTCCGATAAATCTTATCATGTCATTGACAACATCCGGGTCACCATTTTCATTGATTGTCAATCCTGCAGTGGTATGCATACAAAAGAGGTGGCAAATCCCTGAAATAAATTTTTCAGGGATCAGCTTTTTAACTTCATGTGTGATATCGTTCATTTCAGAGTGAGAATTAGAGTTGATTGTGAGAGTAGACATTTTTCTTCCTTAATCTTAGTAGGATTAGATACTTAATGAGAAATATGACAAATAAACTTTATGGGATTTATGATATTTTCTAGGTTCATCCTACTTAGTTTTTTAAGCTACAGCGGACGTGAATTTCTTTTTTGTTTTCTAAATTTCAATTTCTAAATTCTAAATTTTTTTATACTTGGCTCGACTTACAGAGATTGTTTATATTACAATTAATACAGTCTGTTTTTCTCGCCGTACAACATGCTCTGCCATGTGTAATCAGCAGCAGTGAAAAATTATCAAGGAGTTTTAACGGCATAATTTTTCTGATGGCAAATTCTATTTTTACCGGGTCAAGTGTACTGACAATACCTATTCTGTTCAGGAGTCTGATTACATGAGTATCCACTGCAAATCCCGGTTTATGAAAAGCCTGTGCTACTATTACATTGGCTGTTTTACGACCTATACCCGGCAGAGTTATAAGAGTCTCTATATCTTCCGGTAGTCTACCTTTATATTTGTCTTGGATTATTATACTGGTTTTTAATATACTTTTTGCTTTGTTATGATAAAATCCGGTCGATCTTATGATTGATTCCAGTTCTAACAGTTGGATTTTTGATAATTTTTCCGAAGTCGGATATTTGCTGAACAATACAGGCGTAACTTTATTTACCTGTTTGTCGGTGCATTGAGCAGACAGCATAACGGCAACCATTAACTGAAAAGGAGTTTTGTGATCCAGAGGACAGTCTACTACGCCGTATTCTTCAAAAAGTATATCGTAAATTTTTCTACATTTAGGTTTCATTATTTAACATCAATCTGATTTCTATATAGGATTACAACAATTGCACCGAAAATGGTAATAACTGTACCTATTAATGTAAGATATGAAGGAACATTATTCCAAAGTAGCCAGTCCAAATAACCTCCAGTAATTACTGAAACATATACTAAAGGAGATACAATTCTTACTGATGCGTGTTGGAGAGCCTTTGTTATAAAATACTGGTATCCATAGCCGAATACACCTACGCCTAATAGACAAATCATATGGAATTGTGATAAAGGCTTCCAATTTATTATTACATAAGGCAACGGTATTAAACTACCGAACAGGAAAAAGTAAAAAAGCAGATTCAGCATTTGTGTTTTATCTTTGCTTAACATAATTTTCAAAAAAACATACGCTATTCCTGCACATATACCTGATAGTAGAGCAATAAGAGAGTAGGGTTGGAAAATATCAGCTCCCGGATGCAGTATTATAATAATTCCAATAAAGCTTATGATAATACCCCACATAACTTTTTTATTTGTTTTCTGTCCGGTAAGAAAGAAAATAATAATAGGTACAAATATTGGATAGGCACTCTCGAGAAGAATCGCATTAACAAGATTAATATGCTGTATGGCGATAAAGTAGAGGAGCATTGCCGTTATCCCAGTTAATATTCTTAAGGTAAGATGATAAGGAAATTGTATTTTAAAAGAAAATGTTTTGCTTCTGAAAATAAATGGCAGCAGAATTAATAAACTGATGGCAAATCTGAAAAAAAGGATGGTGATACTGCTTAAATCTGTACCGATGTATTTTACAAAAACCCCCATTGCGGCTATTGAAAACGCACCTATGATTGCAAAATATATACCTTTAACTGTGTCTGACATGAATATTTGTTGATTTGTTGATTTGTTGACCGATAATGTGCACTGACTACTGAAATGGGCAACCACAAGGGATTGCCCCTACTGCCTACTGATTACTGCTTACTGATTACTGCTTACTGATTACTGATTACTGATTACTGCTTACTGATTACTGATTACTGATTACTGCTTACTGATTACTG